>NVSS01000055.1 GCA_002732805.1 Coxiella sp. (in: g-proteobacteria) | reverse complement strand
CAGTTGCGGCGATTCTTTCACTTTCCCCCTTTTTTCAATCAATTAAAATCTCCGTTTCGCCGTGTCGTGCGCGGCGATTTGCTGATACTCATGAATTGAAAATACTGAATCGCCGCGCACGACACGGCGAAACGGAGATTTTAATTGATTGAAAAAAGGGGGAAAGTGAAAGAATCGCCGCAACTGACACCTAAACGGATTGATGAATCGTTGGCTCAATTACCCCGATTAATTAGGTTAATCTCTTGATTATTGGTGGGCTCGTCTGCTATAGTATCCTCTTGAGGACAAAAAGAGGACGATTCTATGCTGACATTAGGGCAACGGCGTACCTACGATTTCATTAAAAAGTTCATGAAACAGCATGATTATGCACCTACAGCGGCGGAAATTGCAGCGGGAACGGGCATTAAGTCGCGTGGAGTGGTGCATCGCTACTTAAAAGCACTGGTGGCCGCTCAAAAAATTGAACTCATGCCGAAGCGTCATCGTAATATTTCATTGGTTGACCCGATGAAGATGTCGATAGGTCTGCCATTATTAGGTGCGATTGCAGCGGGGCAGCCGATTGAAGCGTTCGAAGACGCTGATCCCATCGATATTGCTAAGATCTTTCTTGGTGAGGGGCGCTATGCATTGACCGTGCGTGGTGATTCGATGATTGAGGAAGGCATTTTTGATGGTGATATTGTGGTGTGTGAGCACGCCGATTCCGCAGATAATGGCCAAATTGTCGTGGCGTTAATCGATAATCAGGAAGCCACCTTAAAACGTTTTGAACGCACCAAGGATCAAATCACACTGCATCCGGCGAATGAGCATTTACAGCCAATGGTATTTGAACCACACCGCGTGACGATTCAGGGAATTTTTGTTGGGTTACTGCGAACGAGCTGGTAACTGTTTGGTTATTCCGCACTGTGCTGTTGTTTGAAATAATATCTTGTTAAAACAGGCTGAAACCGTTTTGCCGCACGGTCTTGTGGTTTTTTATCGCTTCTTCTTTGCATTACTTTTGTTGCTACCACTTTTTTATTTGAATAAGTCCGCAACTTTAAAAACATCAAACATGAAGTTAATGTTATTACGTGGTGCCTCTGGGTTTTTAACAACGGTATGTTGGCTGTACGCCTTAAAATATCTACCAACGACGAATGTGATCTTATTAAGTGATACCGCACCGATTTTTGTACCGCTCATTGCATTTGAAATTTGGAGGCAGCGCATTAGCTATCAACAAGCACTATTAATAATGATTGTATTTGTGGGTGTCATCTTCGTTCTGCATCCAAATCATCAATCCTTATTTTCATTTCCAGCGCTTATTGGTCTTTGTTCGGGGTTTTTGTTGGCCATTAGTTTAATGATCATGCGGCAGCTAGGCCGAACGGAGCCAAGTCCACGTATTGTTTTATATTTTTATGCGGCAGGTGTTATCTACTCCGTGCTATTTTCAAGTTACATTTGAGCGTATTAACACGACAGGAATATTTTTTATTAATTGGCGCTGCTATCAGTGCGACGCTCTATCAGTTATACATGGCGAAATCATTACGCCATTTATCACCGTCAACGGTGTCACCGTTACTTTATTTGGCGGTGCTGTTTGGTTGTATAGCAGATTATTTCGTGTGGCATATAGTTCCACATTGGTTTACGTTTGTTGGGTTTGTATTAATTTTCATGAGCACATTGTTTAGTGTACTGAAGCTTCAGAAGGCAGCTGTTGCATCAAGATGAACCAATCACTGCTTGGTTATGTTTTATTCGGTTGATTATAAATAGTGCATATGTTAAAGTTGCTCCGTTTTTACCCCTCTGAAAAAAGAGAATGCGAATGCTAACAGTGATGGAGTGAAAATACATGTCGAGACGTACAAATAAGCATACTTCAAAAACACAAACGAGGGTAGCTGCCAGCAAGGCCAGCTCTGCGTCAAAAACGGCAGGTATGTCTGCAAAAGATGAGTTGACGGCACTCAAGGAAAAAATGGCGCTACATGAGAGCTATTTTGCTAAGGCGCAAGCTAGCGTGGTTAAACAACAATTACATATTGAAGATCTTCAGAGCCAGTTAGGCGTAGCTCAAGCCGAAAAATTAAGATTTCATCAGGAGATCCAGGACTTACAATGGCGACCATCAGTTGCTCAAGTTAATCAGTTATTAATGGAATTTGACATGATGCAAACTAACTATGCTATTCTTGAAGATAGGTTTACTCAGGTAAACGCAAGGAATAGTTACGATGAGCGTGAGAAAGCAGAGCAGCAGCAGAAAGTAGATTTTTTAATTCAGAGCAACCAGCATCTCCAATCGCAGTCTCAAATTTTAACCCAAGCTAATGATAAGCTTGAAGTAGAGCTTGGGGATGTCTCTGAACAAAATAAAGAATTAAGTGGTGAAAGTGCTGAGCTGAAATCAAATATAGCCAACTTAATAGAGATGGCTGCTACTCGTGAGATTGAGCTGAAAAAAAAGGATGAAGATGCGACCCGGTCTGAAAATAAATATACAGATCTTCGGCAGGAAAAATTTTCTTTAGCTGCGCAATTAACAAATGCAAATAGTGCATATACGGAGAATGCTTTTCAGTCAAAGCATGTAATTGACACTTTAAATTCTCAGTTGTACACGGCAAAATATGCAACATTTACAATGGCCCAGCAATTAGAAGGTCAAAACAAGGCGCTGGAATCAAGAGTAAGCGACTTAGTTAATGCGGCGGATGCTTCTGATGCTAAGTTAAAAAAAATGGATAAAAAGAGGGCTCAATTTGCACTGGAATGTGCAGTTCTGAGGCCGATAAATAGTTCTTTAACTACGCAATTAGAAAGTATAAGCAGTACGCATGCATGGGCGGTTATGCAGTTAAGGCAAGAAATTTCTACTTTAGAGTCTCAGCTAGAACAGGCTCAGAAAGCTGCCGCACCCTCTGTTCCAAGTAGGTCTCTAGCTTCTTCCGGTGTAGGGAATTATATATCCCTTTTTCAACCAGGGCCTGACTTACTAACAGATCATGACGTTGCTAGTTTGAATGTGTTAACGCCAGAGGAGATGGCTCTATTGCCAGCTAATTATCTTGGTGACACGTTCTCCTGAGATTTTTTACTTTTTCAGGGTAAAGTGATCGCCTGTTTTAATCGTGTGTTTTGCAAACCAGCCTTGATTCATTTCAAGAGCGTAGGCATAAGGTTGTTTAGGGCTTTGTTCCTTGGGCGGTGGAGTGACATGGTTTACATTTTCACGTTCTCTATTATTAGGCGGCAGGCGTTATCGATTCCATGCTCATTTTTAAGTGACACTTGAGCGTATTAACACGACAGGATTATTTTTTATTAATGGGTGCTGGTATCAGCGCAACCCGCTATCAGCTGACGATGGCGAAATCATTACGCTATCTGCCGCCACCAACCGTCTCACCGTTGCTCTATCTCACCGTTCTATTTGGCTGTACCGCAGATTATTTTGTACGGGGTGTTATTCCACATTGGTTTACGTTTGTTGGATTTGTGTTAATTGTCATGAGTGCTTTGCCGAGTGTGCTCAGGTCTCAGAAACAGCCGTTATATCAAGATAAGGCAATCGTGGGTTGATTGTACTTTGATTAATTGACTATTAATAACACACATGCTAAAGTCAGCACGTTTTTATCCCTCCTAAAAAACAGCGAATATGAATGTTAACAATGATGGGGGTAAGCGTACATGTCGAGACATCCTACAATAAAGAACCATACTTCAAAAAAACAAACGAGCAACACCGCTGGTAAGGTGAAGGCTGTGCCAAGATCTGTAGGAATGCCTGCACAAACTGAAGTGGCGTCATTTGAGGAAAAATTAGCACGAATTCAGGCCTTTTATGGGGATGCACATGAAACGGCAGTAAGAACGATGACTGAACAAGAGTCGAAATTAAGTGCTTTAGGAGCGCAACTACAAGAGCAATCGTCAGATAATGAAAAACTTAGGTCTCAGTTAACAGCTGCAACAAAAAAAGCGACCACGCTTAATGAGCCGGTAGCGCAAGCAAGCGTAATGATTCAAACGTCCTTTTCTCCGGTGGATGCGCTAAGGCAGGTGAATGATCGCCTATCAGTGGTGGAGACTATGAATGATGTTTGTCTAGCTACAATAGATAAGCTCACTAAAAAGAATGAGCCAATAGGCTATCCACTCAATGCGATGAAAGCAAAAATAAAAACGTTAGATGAAAATGTAGCGGCACTTCAAGCAGCGCTCAATAATACGAGTAAAAATAAGACTTGCTATGAACAGAAGTGCACTGTCCTGAGCCAGAAAGTGGATGATTTAAATGCGCAAATATCAAGTTCAGGTCAAGCGCATGGCCAGATGATATCATTGAACGAACGTTTATTGCATGATGTTGCCAACTTAAGGCGTCAGTTAGCAGACGCTCAGCAAGGCGCTACACATCGAGCAGTTCCGCCACCCTCAGTTTCAAATGGGTCTGGAGCTTCTTTTTGGGAAGAGAGTGACTTATCCCTTTTTCAAAAACCGCCTGGCTTATTAATAAATCAAGACGTTGTTAGTTTTAATGCGTTAATGCCAGAGGAGATGGCTCTATTGCAACCTAATTTTTTTGGTGACACGTTCTCCTGAGGTTTTTTACTTTTTCAACGTAAAACGATCGCCTTTTTTAATCGCTTGGTTTGCAAACCACCCTTGGTTCACTTCGAGAGCGAAGGCGTAGCGCTGTTTTGGGCTTACTTGCTTTAGGCTGTGGGGTGACACGGATTGCGTTTCCATTAAGGATTTATCGGGATCAAAAAAACCAATGCTCAATGGAATGAGCGTGTTTTTCATCTAGAAGCTCGTATGCGTTCTATGTTTAAAAAAACGACATGCCGGCGTTCGGTTTTAGTGTGGTGCGCGCCATGAACCCTCTTGCCTGCTGTTACGCTGTGCGGGCTATTTCAACTATATCAAGGCGATATAACCACTATTTGACTAAAGAATACGCACATGCTAAAGTCACCACGTTTTTATCCCCCTAAAAAAAACAGCAAATATGCAAATTAACAGTGATGGGGTAAATGCACATGTCGAGACGTCCTAAGAAGCCTACTGCAAATAAACAAACGTACGAGGCTGCCAGCAATGCCAGCACTGCGTCAATAACGGTAGCTATGTCTGAACAAGGTAAATTGACGGCACTCCAGAAAAAAATGGAGTTATATGAGGAGTTTTTTACTAGCGTGAAAGCTATAGCGGTTGAAAAGCAATTACAGATTGAAGATCTTCATGAACAGTTAGAGGCAGTTAAAGCCGAAAATTTAAGATTGCTTCAGGAGAATAAAGGCCTTCAATTGAGACAACCAGCAGCCCAAATGAATCAGTTATTAAACCAAGTTAACCTCTTGAATACTAGCTATGCTGATCTTTATGCTAGGTTTGTTAAGGTAAGTGCAATAAATGCTAACTATGAGGATGAGAGAGCAGGGAAGCGGGAGAAGGTAACTGATTTAACTCAGAGAAACAAGCAACTTCAATCGCGGGTGCTAGCTTTAACCGAAGCTGTAACAAGTCTGGAGCAGACAAATGTTTCTTTAACTGAGCAATTAGCAGGTGCAAACAGTCCGTATATAATGGAGATTATGCGGTTAAAGGCGAAATTTGACATTTTAAATTTTCAGTTGTCTGAGACAGGATATACAATGGTTCAGCAATTCGAAGTTCAGAACCAGGGGCTGCAATCAAGAATCCAGCAGTTAGAAGTTCAGAGCCAGGAGCTGCGCTCAAGAATCCAGCAATTAGACCTTCAAAACCAGGGGCCGCAATTAATAAGAAACAACTTAGATAATGCGGTTAGTTTGTCTGAGGCTAAGTTTAACAAAATGCATGAAGAGAAGGTGGAATCCGAATGGGAATCTGCAAATCTGAGGCCGCAAATTAGGTACTTAAGGACGACGTTATCAAAAGAACGCAGAGAACATACACGGGATGTTCGCAAGTTAAAGCAAAAAATTGATACTTTAGAGGCTCAGCAAGCGACGGCAGCCCTTGTTCCAGCTGTGTCTGTAGCGTCTTCCATTACAGGGAATGCTACATCCCTTTTTAAGTCTGTGTCTGATGCCGCATCTATGGAGCTGAGCTCCGACCCACTGGTGGGAGTAGACGTGTCACACTAAGGTTATTTATTTAATCAGGTTAAAACGATCGCCTTTTTTGATAGCGTGTTTTGCAAACCAGCCCTGATTGACCTCGAGTGCGAAGGCGTAGGGCTGTTTCGGACTTTGTTGCGTTAGGCTGTGGGGTGTTAAGGATTGCGTTTCCATTAAGGATCTATCGTGATCAAAAAAACCAATGCTCAATGGAATGTGCGTGTTTTTCATCCAGAATCCTGTGTGTGTTTTATGCTTAAAAACAAACAGCATGCCGGCGTTGGGTTTTAGGGTGGTGCGTGACATCAATCCTCTTGCTAGCTGTCGCGGTGTGCTTGCTATTTCAACCGTCAGTGTGTGACCTGCCAGGGTCAGTTGCGCAGATGGACAAGGTATTATCATGTACGTTTCGCTTATGTTTTGTTAATTGGTTGACCAGGCCTATCAAGCCGGTATATTCTAGTCGCTCAGCATAGCGAATTAATCCTAGCTGATCAAATAGTTGCGAGTGATGGTAATGCATGCCCTAGAAATTGAAAATTTATCGAAAACCTATAAAAATGGCGTTGAGGCATTAAACGATGTATCCCTTATTGTTGAGCAAGGCGACTTTTTTGCATTGTTAGGACCTAACGGCGCCGGTAAGTCGACGGCCATTGGTATTGTGTCATCATTGGTGCGTAAAACATCGGGTAGGGTGCGTATCTTTGGGACTGATATTGATGTTGATTTTTCGACAGCTAAGAAACAATTAGGTATTGTGCCACAAGAGTTTAACTTTAATGTTTTTTATAAAGTGATCGATATTTTGACCACGCAAGCCGGCTATTATGGAATCCCTTATCGCAAGGCTAAAAAACAAGCAGAAAAATATTTGGATTTGCTGGGGTTAAGTAATAAGAAAAATGAGATGGCGCGTCATTTATCAGGTGGGATGAAACGGCGCCTAATGATTGCCCGTTCGATGCTACATGAACCAAGAATGCTAATCCTTGATGAGCCCACAGCGGGCGTTGATATCGAAATTCGACGTACGATGTGGGGTTTTTTACGTGAACTCAATACGAATGGCACGACGATTATTTTGACAACGCATTACCTTGAAGAAGCTGAAAATTTATGCCGAAACATAGCTATTATCAATCACGGCACTATTATTGAAAATTCGACACTGCCCAATCTATTAAAGAAGCTCGATTGTGAGCGCTTTATTCTATATATCGACATGCACTGTGAGGAGGCGCCTAGTGTGCCACCTTATAATATCGTATTAATCGATCCCACGACACTTGATGTTGAAATTTCTAAAACAGGGAGTGTTAGTGATCTATTGGCGAAGTTAACGCAGCAAGGCATTGTGGTAAAAAGTATGCGTAATAAAACAAATCGATTGGAAGAGTTGTTTTTGCGTATGACGAAAGAGGACATCGTGTGATCACTAGCCTAAACTTTATTGCCTATAAAACAATTTTACGTACCGATGGGCTACGTGTATTAAGACTGTGGAAGCAAACCTTAGTGCCGCCTATTATTACCTCAGTTTTATATTTTGTTATTTTTGGTCATGTGATCGGTAGCCGATTGGGCAGGGTTGATGGTTTTCAGTATGCCTCGTTTATTGCTCCCGGCCTTATTATTATGCAAATGATTACGAGCGCCTATACGGGGACCGTATTTGCATTTTTCCACGCCAAATATCAGCGTTCGATTGAAGAAATACTGGTATCGCCGATGTCTAATCTAGTCATTTTGATTTCATACATGAGTGTGGGTATCATACGTGGATTATTGACAGGGACAGTGGTCATCATTGTCGCCTTATTTTTTACGTCGTTACATGGGTT
Organism: Coxiella sp. (in: g-proteobacteria); assembly: GCA_002732805.1. GTDB lineage: Bacteria > Pseudomonadota > Gammaproteobacteria > Coxiellales > Coxiellaceae. The sequence goes on along the minus strand of NVSS01000055.1, from coordinate 5,173 downwards.
TTCCATCATTACGATAATGGTGGTGGCCGTGCTGTCAACAGCGCTATTTTCGTTACTGGGTTTGATCAATGGTGTATATGCGAAGACGTTTGACGATACGGCCGTTGTCTCTAATTTCATTATCGTTCCCTTAACGTATTTTGGTGGCGTTTTTTATTCGATCAATATGTTGCCACGCGCGTTTCAAAAATTAGCGATCATTAATCCTATATATTATATTGTTGAAGCGTTTCGTTATGGTTTTATCGGCTTTAACCCCCACATGGTCGCGCTATCATTATATGTATTGATTGCTGCTGTGCTTATTACGTTTATGATTGCATTTTATATCTTTAATCGTGGCGCAGGGTTACGCCCTTGATTCTATATCTGCTATTACGTATTGCCATTCTCGTTTTTGGGTATTTACCTTTTTGGTTATTATACCGATTCTCTGATGTACTCAGTGTGGTATGTAATTTGCTGGGCGTACGTAAAAAGACGATTCATGATAACCTGGATGGTGCCTTTCCTGATCTATCGAGCAAACAAAAACGTAAACTAACGAAAGGCGTTTACCGTAATTTTTTTGATGTGATGTTTGTTGAGATGATTAAAAGCTTTACGATTTCAACACATGCATTGGCAAAACGCTTTGATCCGGGTGATGTTGCTATATTGAAACGCTACCATCAAGAGGGACAAAGTCTCATCAGCGTGACGGGGCATTATGCGAATTGGGAGTGGGGCGTGAGTGCGGCGGTTGATTACAATTGCGTGGCCTTTTATAAACCCCTCAAAAACCGCTATATGGATCGTTATATTCGCCAGAATCGTTCGCGCCACCATTTTGAACTGGCCTCTGTTACCAAACCCGTGCCAACTTTTTTGAAATACCGTGATCAAGCAACGTTTTATTTTTTGATTGCAGATAAGCAAAATGTAAAAAAGAAGCATTTGAAACGCGTGATGTGGCTGCCGTTTTTAGGCAAGAAATCGCCTTTCTTACTCGGGCCAGAAAAATACGCACGCAGTTTTAATTACCCTGTTTTTTATTCGAAAGTCAGGCGTGTTGGTCGGGGTCGCTATCAGCATCAGCTCATTGAATTATGTGCCGATCCGTCTACATTGGATGAGGGTGAGCTGACACGGCGTTGGGTGGCGATTTTAGAAGAGCAAGTACAAGCAGATCCCGCTGCCTGGCTGTGGTTCTGGGCGACAACACGGTCACGCCAAGACGCGTTGCATCAGAATGGATAATCAGGGGTTGTGACTGACAATAGTCTGACACCGCGGAGATTAGCGGCTGTTAGGTTTTGCAGGCGACGGTTTTTGACGTGTTTGGTATTCCTTCTCCAGTTTGCGTGCGACACTAGTGCTATGCTTTGCGATATAATTATCCAATATGACGACACGTTTACCATCGGATGCTTCAAAATAAGTGCGGGTATTTTGCCAAATTCGGAAATCACTATCGGGTAATTTAAGTTTGAATATCTGTACATTACGCACAATGCCTTCAGTCCCATTTTTCTTAAAACCATTTAAAAAGGCTTTTTGAAAGTCTGCTTGTTGGTCTTGAGGGAGCTTTTCAATCGTATCGGGTAAATAGGCGTAACAGCTTAGGCCAAAGTCCATGTCGATACGCTGAAACATACTGGGGTAGCGTATTGGATCAATACTAATCTCACTGTTGTTATATATAAATGTTGGTGGTGCCGTTGGGGTTGCTGGCCATAATGTTTGTTTTATCGATTGTATGGGGCTCGAAAAAATCCGCCAATTTTTAGTTTTTTGTGGTGGGGATTCAGCCTCTGAATTAGTGCCGCTATCGTAGTTTGAATCTTCCTGGAGCACATTCTCATTGTCAGCTTGCGGTTGATTGGCGTGTGGTAGCACGTGCCTTGCTTGGTTCCTTGTATGGCATATAGGGAGGGCTTGTTCAGGGCCTGATGTAAAACGAATAATAACCGAATGCGCCGTCTCTTCACGCTCAGGCTTAGGTGCGTAGGTCGTCGTCAGCAGTTGCCACAGTGGCATCTCAGTATCACCAGTTTTGGGAACAGTGAACGTGATGTTAATGGTTGCATCAGCTTGTAGCTCGACCTGGGGTGAGGGAACGTGTGTCGCATATTGGTTATGCAGATTTTTAAATTGTTGTTCGAGCTTGAGGAACGCATTGAGTCGCATGAGTTTTTTGTGAATCGTATTAATTTGTTTTTCAGTGAGTGGGCTATGAGCGGCAATATGAAGTGTTAAGTTGGTATCGGGCGCATCCACTATTTCAAAGCCATTATTTTTTAATAGTTCAATAATTATTGGTTTAAGGTGATGGTGTTCTGATTGATGCAGTGTCAGTTTAATAACAGCACCTGTAAACTCTGTTTGTATTGAGAAGCTTCGTAAAAGTTGCTGTTTGTGCTTTGTGAAATTTAAGGCATTGATCATGGATGTTTTTATGGTAGGTGTTGCCAAAATAGAAAGGGCATCAATTTGATCTAAGAAAAAGTTATAAGTCTGATTGTATGTCTCAAAAATAAATAAGCAGACTAAGACTAAGTAGTAGAGGGTAGGTGGTGATTCCTCTTCGGGCATAAAGATTAATCTATTGGGATTGGTTAAAAGCAGTGACGCGAAGGTGATGCAAGAAAAGAGAGTGAGCCGCCAATAAGTATAAGTATTAAAGAGGCGGTTATAGTCGGCAGTGGACATTTTTGAACGGGAGAAATCAATTGAAGCAAAGCTTGAAAGTAGTTTTAGTTGAGTTTCTTGCTCTTCAGTGGGGTTAAAATGATTGAGCCTAATGCGATTTATATTAAGTGTATGTAACGTCTTAATAGCTTGAATCAACGCCTTACATTTTGTGTCATTAACGTCAAGATAGAACATTTTAATGCGACTTTCCATATTCTTGAACGTATCAGGCGACAGTCTTTCAAGAAAATTGAGTTTATTGGTGGTTGTTTCAGTAGCACTAATTTTTTGGTGAATGAGTTCAGCAATATGAGTCCAGAGCAGATAAAACTTAATATAATCAATCAATCTATCTGTTGTCTCACCGCCAAAATTCTTATAGATCGGAACAAGCTGCATTAGTTTGCTCATAAGAAGGTAGGGGAATAGATATTGACGGTTTGCAAGGATTTCCTGCTTTAAGTAAGGGGTATAGTTTTTGTAAGCCAGTTGAAGCAGTTCCGTATTCTCCTTATAGCGGATGACCCTATCAATAGGTTGCGTTTCATTAGACTTTTTTTTCGGCATTTTAGATCTTCCCCCACGAGTTAAGCGCAATATATGGTCAATCCGGTAATGTGTCAAGCTGTTTTAGGCTGTTGCGTTAGCTAGTGGTGCCAGGTGTACGCTTACGAATTATACCCTCCGTCCCAAGTTAAGATCACGGTATTGCCATTTTTGCTGTATTCGCAAATACTGATGGCATGAATAGGCCACCACAAATCGGATATTTCCAGCACGTGTTTCCGACGACAGCACAACCTCAGGTGTTGCCCTACAAAAATAGTTATTTACTTACCTATCAGGGTAGCCGTATTGATTTTACTAATAAGGACCTTTTTAAGATAGCCGCAACACGAAACTTAATCGTGCACGGTAAAGACGTCAGCATTGAGGCACACAACTTACAGCTATCTGCAGATAAAGATATTACGATTACATTGGCTGGGCCAGTTCAGCTTGCCGCTACACATATTGATATTCGGCAACAGAACGCGCAGATAGTGATTGACGATAAGGGTGTACGATTCAGCGCTGATAAGATCAAACTATCTACGCCGGAAGTTAGTAGATTAACTGAGGTTGCTTGTGAAGGCGACTTACAGCAATGTCCACAAACAAATGGTCCTGGTAATCCGCATGTCGGAGGTGCGATTCTCTCTGGTTCATCCAATACCTTTATTAATGGCAAAAAAATTGCACGTCATGGTGATAATGCCCTGTGCCAAGGTGGTAAAACACAATTGATATCGTATATTCCAAGCATTTCGGTGAATGGTAAGGCGATTGCTTATCGATTGGCAAATACACAACACCAAGGAAAAGTGATGATGGGTAGTGATTTTGTTGTCTTGCAGCCAGCGTTTATATCAGCTGAAAAGTCTGATGTTAGTGCCTCCTTAGTACCGATCAATACGCTTGAGCTGTCATTAATAAATGACCAATCAGCTAATATTTGTGTTAACACAAGTGATGGCGATTTTGCTATCACAATCGATCAAGGATTAGGTACGGCAAGTCCTCTGACATTACATGCACTTGAAGGGTATCTGCAGATATCCATTACGGCGATTTCACATTGAGCTATAAATACCTAAATATACACAGCTACATTTTTTTAAGTTATATTGCGTTGGGCATAACGATAATTAATTATTTGGGGGTATAGAATAAATGAAGAGGTAAGTAGTATATGGGTCGCGATGTTACTAAAGTATCAATGTCTGAATCACTATTTGATGATGTGTGGCCTAATCAACTAGGACAACAGGCCTTTTTGGAGCGTATGCGCACATAACATACAGCAAGTGGTTCTTTTGTAACATGTCAGAAATCTGCCTAGGGGCTGTTGATATTTCGCGATAATCTATTGATATAAAAAAGAGATGGAATTTGCGACACAACCGTATATGCCAACTATAATTGCGACAAGGTCAGAAAAATTAATTGCTAACAAATAAACTAACGCACAAAATTTTGCATGCTTAGATGAAAATTTTGTGCATCTGCCCTATTCATTAAAAATGATAATTATTTCGAAACCGATGAGCAAGGACTGAGGCTTCCCTATTTAGATGCCGTGGCAATTACATTTCTGGGAGAGAAGCAAGTTGTGTTCCTGGAGTTTAACAAAGGTGCCCTTGACATGCTATCTGGCTTAGACCAAATGCCTAAAGATCAGGTGCTTTCACAAACGGGTCAGCTCAACCCGCTCTATGAAGGAAAGTGGAAATTAGAAACCCTACCCTATCTAAAAACAGACTATTTAGGCATTCTAGTAGACCCTAATTCAGATCTTGTAAAGAACAGTCCTTTCAAACTGAAGGCTGTACGTCAAGCCATTAACTATGGAATTGACCGCAAGAAAATGATAACCTACCTGCGCAACAATATTGGATCTGCTGCGAACTCCGGTATTGTTCCAAGAGGTATGCCTTCATTTGATGGGAAGAAAGTGAAA
>NVSS01000054.1 GCA_002732805.1 Coxiella sp. (in: g-proteobacteria) | reverse complement strand
AGAGATTTGAGAAGAGTTGCTTCTAGTACGAGAGGACCGAAGTGAACGAACCTCTGGTGTTCCGGTTGTCACGCCAGTGGCATTGCCGGGTAGCTACGTTCGGACGGGATAACCGCTGAAAGCATCTAAGCGGGAAGCCTCCTTCAAGATGAGATCTCCCTGGGACTTTAAGTCCCCTTAAGATCCGTCGAAGACTACGACGTTGATAGGCAGGGTGTGGAAGCTCAGTAATGAGTGAAGCTAACCTGTACTAATTGATCGTGAGGCTCCATACAACATTAAATTGTTTTGTGGGGATTTGAACACAATAATAATAATTGATATGCCCATATCAAAAAACGTTTACATTGACCAATTTTGTTAAAGTTGCTTTTAGTTGCACTTGTGCAACTAACACCAGTTTCCTGGTGGCAATAGTGAGCGGGAACCACCTGAATCCATACCGAACTCAGAAGTGAAAACGCTTTATGCCGATGATAGTGTGGGATAACCCATGTGAAAGTAGGTCACTGCCAGGAATTTAATTATGAAGAAGCCCAGGATAAAACCTGGGCTTTTTTTTGCGTGTTAAATGTCAAAAAATGAACACCCCATGGCGGGAGTGTCATAAATTTATGCTGCATTGCGGTATTGTCGTAATAATGGATTGATATCATATTCGAAGTTAATTAAAGCGGCACTCGAACCTATAGTGAGTGCGGTTCTGATTCAACGTACAGAAAAATTTACAGTGCACGGCCCCTACAAAAAGCTCTGTTCAAATCTTCATAAGGAAAGGCGCTATAACGTGCTGGAAAAAATGCATGAAGATATAGCCGTAATTATTCATTCTCCAACGCAGGTAGTTATTCATTCCAAGTACTGTATTTCAGCTTTTGAGCAAGATCATCGTCTATTAGCAGCATAGGGGAATGGCACATTATTGAAATATCGCAATACACTGGGTTTTCAAGAAAGACCTCGGGGTGGTTTAGAGAGAACGTTTCGGTCGAGAATAATAGACGCTACCCCAGATTCAGAATTGGTTAGCTGCTTGTCACAAGCGCAAGCGCTGGTAGCACCCGCGGCCTGCGCGTCAGGAAGTAGGTGGAGTTTATTTCAACATATTGGCCCAATGGGCGCTGTAGCAGATTTCACGTCGCCAGGGAGGCATCAATATTTCCCCTAATCCGATAAAAACTTCCAATAAATGTACAGTTATTGTATTATATGAGAATTAGTCAACAATGAGATTGAGGTGGATATGGATATCCTGCACATTGTTTCGGGGGTTTTTGTGGGTTGCGGCTTTCTCTGCGCCCTGATCGTTTTTCTTGATATCAATATGGGGCGCTATCAGGCGATGCCCATTATGAATATTGCGTGGATCATCACGTGTTCCTACTCCTGTTTTCTAGGTCTTTTCATGTATTACAAGTATGGTCGTGCTGAGAAGGCGGCGATGCAAATGGGTGATATGGCCGCGAAAGGTGAAGCCAAGCACGGATGTGGCGCCAAGATGGGCATGGGTGATGCTATGAAGCCTGCCAAGGAAAAGCCAATGTGGGTTAAGGTCTATATTTCAAGCACGCATTGTGGCGCTGGATGTGGAGCGGCTGATATTTTTTCTGAGAATCTTATTTTTTACTGTGGCATTACTTTTTTTGGGGCAGCGATTTGGGCCTCCTTTATCATTGATTATATTTTTGCATTGATCTTTGGGGTCGTTTTTCAGTATTTGAACATTCGTCCGATGCGCCCGGAATTGACACGGGGGCAAGCGTGGGCGAACGCCATAAAGGCCGATGTAGTATCCCTTACTAGTTTTCAGCTAGGGATGTATGGTTGGATCGCGATCGTGCATTTCGTGTTTCAGATGCCGCTCGCAGCAAATACATTTACCTTTTGGTTCATGATGCAAATTGGTTTAACTATTGGTTTGTTGACGACGTATCCAGTTAATTACATTTTAATTAAAACAGGTATAAAAGTGCCTTGCGCTTGATAAATTGATTCCAGCTATGGAAGGAGTTAGGAATGACGTTATTACGTTCTTTGGGTGTTGGCATGTTGGTTTGTGCCTCGACACTCGCAGCACCTGCTAAGCTTGCCACAAGCCTGTGCCTGTCGGCCACAAACCGGTTGTGATCTAGCCAAGTTCAAAACAAATAAAATGGTAATGAGCGCTCTCAATGTTACAAAAGATCCTATTGGGCTTGCGGTTGAAGCAAAAGGAAAAGATACGCCGGTGCAGTCTTTATTACAAGCTTATGCAACTGCACATAAGTGTTCTTTATATTCACTATCGATGCAGGACCTTGTTAAGGGTTTGCTGAAAGGCTCGAACCTTCCATTGGGTGGCGGTGTGCCGGGCGGTAAAGAAGTAGGTAAAGGCGAAAGTGCAAAAGGCGGCAAATCATTAAGTAGGATGGGTAATAATCAAAATAAAGTTTTGTTAGTGGCGCCGGATAAAGCGGCTAATTGCAATTACTACTTGGTAACGACGCAGGCATTTAATGTGGATAAAGTGCGTGAAGCAGTTTGTCATTACATCAGCAAAAATAAGTGCTATGTGTACTGGGGTAATGTCATCAATATTACGATGATTGCTGATAAAGTAGCGCCACGTTTTCTATTAGATGTGACACCGCATTATATGTTGTCTCCCATCATTCGATGCAATACATATAAAAAATAAACACAGGTCCCCGCTCGGGCCCAATTTTATATTTCATCTTAAACCCGGCTCATGTAGAATTGCACCGTATTAATTGAAAATAGGTGGTGTATAGTGAGTCGTGGTTTAGCTGTGGGGGATTATATAGGTTTGGTGCAAGCTGAAATTGCCCGGTATGAGCAACATTTTTCGAATCCTTATTGTGACTTGGAAGAAGAGTATTTTGCTGCTTGGAGTGACTCAGAGTTACAAGCACATGCAGCAGAGATGAAGTATAAGTCACAGCGCGAAATATATGTTAGGACAATGCATTTACTAAGATTGGACGCAGTGGGTGCTCGCGTAAAATTCGAATTTATTCCAAAGCTTATGGCAAGTGTCAGTTTTTTACTTTCTCAAGAGTTTACAGTCCGCAGTATTCCAGGCATTTATGATAGTTTGCCCGTTAATTTTATTAAGGCTTATGTCCTTGTTGGACATGTTTTTTTTGATGAAGGTCACTATTCCGAGGCCATAAGCTACTATCGCGAAGGATTATTAAATAAGGATTGTCAAAATGACACGCTACTTGTTGGCCGTACGCTATCAATTTTTGATAAAGTGGACCAGAGATTAAGAAACGGTGGTTTTTCGCATGCCGATAGTAAAGCGCTAGTATTTGGTATTTTAAGTCCCGCTTTATTTATTGTCGATGGGCGTTCAAGTGATTTTGGGCAGTCTAAAATGTACTGTGAGGATGTTTGTGCTCAATTAGGGTTTGATAATGCTTGAAGTTTATTATGCAGTATGTCACAAAAGGAAGTCATTTTTTCTGTTGGGTAATTGGGGTGTTTGTAAGTAATCATGGCGGTCATCTCGCCATTTAGCGTTGCTATAGTCGTCACAAAATAATCATCAAAGCGCGTTGGCATGAAGGTCAGCTTGTGTAATGTAAGCGTGTCGAACTGTGTTTTAATCTGAAGGCGCCCTGCATTTGAAAGTGCGATTGAAAGTAAGTGCTCATTAGGCGTGTCATTTGAGGCTATTAAGCGCTGTGGTTTTGCGAAATCGAAATTATGCAAGGCACGAAATACATCTTGAGATGCAATGTGCTGTTTTAAATCGTGTGTGATATGTTTCGCCAACTGCCAGAAATCCCTATTTTTAAGCGTATAAAAAAAGGCGTGTCCCATGGCGCCTCCCATGATGGACTCAGTCAAAAGTGGTTTGGGTAATAAACCACGTAAATCAATGGCAGACCACAGACTGTAGTTTTCAGTAGGATGATCAGGAATCAATTGTTGTAACGTTAATAATTCAGCAGCACCCAGGATGCCGTGCACTGATGTATTGTGTTGACGAGCCAATGTTGCAAGTGTGGCTGTCTCTTGTTTGGTAAGAGTGAACGTACAGGTTTTGGTGCTCTGCTGCGTGTTTTTTTGAGTGCTGGGTAAGATTTGTATCTTATTAAATTGGGCTAGATAGGTGCGCAGGTTGTAGGGGGATAGCAGTCCAAGCTGCTGATCTGCAATATCACTTAAAGCGTCAGGTAAGGGCAGCTGAGTTGTTGTCGGTTCAGTGCTGGCACCTAAGTCAACGTAGCAATTAAGGCAGCTTTCAATAAAGACAAAGGATGATAGGGCATCGCCGATGATGTGTGAAATGCACACGTGAAGGTCGGTGCGCTGCCCATCGGTGACGATAACAACGTTGGCAAGTTGCTTGTTGCATGCCAATTCGGCATTGATGCAGCGGTCACGTATATTATCGAACGTATCATCCGTTGCGTTTGAGATTAGCTCTATTGGTAGTGGTGCATCATGTGCTACAAAAAAATAGTGACCGTTCTCTTTTTGAATCGTTGCGTTGAGTAAGGGATGGCGACTGGCTTGTAATTCAATAGCCGTTTGCAGCTGTGGTTCGCTTATGGGCCCGGATAGATGCGCTGTCGTCACAATTGTTCCATAGTGTGACATATAGAGTTCGAGGTTCGACAGTTCGCGTAAGTGACCCATTGTTTGTCCTTAAAAAAGTGTGTCGGCAGTTATGATGTCTTGAAATTTTTCAGCACATTTCACGCGGCCGCTGTTTTTACGCCAATATAGAAATATATCGCGATAAGGGGAGGGTTGTATAGGTTTAATTTCGATGGGGTACTGTTTGAATGTTTTAATAGAGAGCTCAGGGATGAAGGTGACGCCTTCGCCAAGGGAAACCATGCTGATTAAGGTTTCAAGACTGGTTGCGCTAAAATTACTGTGTACCGGTTTGTTGATGCGACTACAATATTCAAGGCTCTGATCGCGTAGACAGTGGCCATTTTCAAGGAGGAGAATGTCCTCTTCAGGTAGTTGGCGGGCGGTGATCACTTTATTTTTGCTCAGCTTATGTTGCTTAGGAAGGGCCAGAAAGAATTTTTCACGAAATAATTTGGCGCCTTTTAAATTGGCATCATCAATTTTATCAGCGATCAATATGGCATCCCAAGTGCCCTCTTTTAAGTTTTGAATGCACGTTTCCGTGACGGCTTCAAAAAGTTTAAGGTTGAGGCAGGGTAAGTGGCGTTTGATGCTAGGGATAATGCGCGGTAGCAAATAGGGGGCGAGCGTCGGGAATATGCCAATTTTGAAATCGCCACCTAACGGGTCATGAAAGGCCTGCATATGTTGCTGTAATTCATGGATATGCCCCGTTATTTGTTCGGCGTATTGCGTGGCTACTCGTCCAGCTTCAGTTAAGATGGCTTGCTTTCCCTGGCGCTCAATAAGCTGGCAACCCAGTGTTTCTTCTAGTTTTTTTAGTTGAACACTGAGGGTGGGTTGGCTCACAAAGCTGAGTTCAGCCGCACGTCCAAAATGCTTGGTTTTAGCCAAATTAATCAAGTAGGTGAAGTCTCTTATGTTCATAGTTAAAACCTATCATTACAATAAAAACAATTAATTTCATTAATCAATAATAATGCGCCATACTGCACTTGTCAATTAAAAACAAGCTAATTAAGGAGCTGACTCATGAAAAGTGTAACGAATCCATTCCCCAGTTTTAAATTAAAGGCCGTCGTGGGAACGGATGTTAACAATGCCTTTGAAACAGTGACGGGGGACAGTTATAAAGGTATGTGGAAGATTTATTTTTTCTGGCCAAAAGATTTTACGTTTGTATGTCCTACTGAAATAAAAGCGTTTGATGATTTACATGACGCATTTTTGGATCGCGATACCGTGTTATTGGGTGGCAGTACCGACAGCGAATTTGTGCATTTGGCATGGCGCCAACATAAAGATGAATTACGTGATTTACGTTTTCCAATGTTATCTGATATTAAAGGTGACCTTGCTAGGAAGCTAGGTATCTTAGACGAGGAAGAAGGCGTGATGCAGCGTGCAACGTTTATTGTAGATCCTGACGGCATTATTCGTTTTACGATGGTAACGGATTTGAATGTGGGTCGTAATCCAAACGAAGTGTTGCGTGTGTTAGATGCGCTACAGACCGATGAGCTATGTCCTTGTAACTGGCAGCCTGGTGATGACGTGATTAAAGTAGGAGAACCCGCATGAGTATTGAAACGGTCGTAACAGAAATTCCAGATACCGCAAAGGATATTCGATTAAATTTTTCGAATCTATTGCAAGATCAGGTGTCGGGGTTAACTGAGCAACAGATTAAAGCGATTATTTACGCGGTGGCTATTTCGGTGGTGCCTTCAAATGCGATTAAAACACTAATGGCATCATTCGAGGAGGAGCTGGATGAGTCGCTGGTGCGTGGTGCCCATGTGGCCAGTGGATTGATGTCGATGAATAATATTTATTACCGCTTTGTACATTTAGGTAATGACCACGAGCTATCGGCAATGAATCCTGGCCTACGGATGCAAGGTATGCGTACACATGGTATTGATGAGACGTTGTTTGAATTAATGAGCCTCGCTATCTCAGCCATCAATGGCTGTGGTATGTGTATTCAGGCGCACATTAAGACACTGAAGGCACAGGGTGCAGAACTTCAGACCATTCAAATGAGTGCTAAGATCGCCGCGGTGCTCAATGCTATGAATCAGGTAAATTTCAAGAAATAACAAGGAAGAGGGTAAATGCCAGCCAGTTTGACTGGCATATTACCTGATTGTGCATAGTATGCTCTAAAATCAAGTTAGGTATGTATTGATTTTTTGCGTTGGTTTCAGTAGAATTTCTTTCCTTGGTGCTGGTGTAGCTCAGTTGGTAGAGCAGCTGATTTGTAATCAGCGGGTCGGGAGTTCGAATCTTCTCACCAGCTCCAAACTTACTAAATGCTCAAAAATTCATGCATTTTCAGATTCATAGACGGCTGGGTATAAATCAGCCAGGGCAGTGATAGGGGGAAAGCCAACAGGCCCTAAACGCCATTATTTTTTAAAACAAAGAAAATAGACCGGCATGCCGAGGTAAACTCTCGTGTTTCAATGCTGAACCCTGCTCGCCTAATCTTAGCTTCTAACATCTTAACGCTGCGTTTTTTATAGCCAACTTCCCATTTGTGACCATATGGGTCTGCTTTTGAGTCAAAACAGAATTTTTTTAAAAATTTAAAATTTTTCATGCTAAATGAGTTCCTCAGCTTATACCGATTAAGATAAAGACTCAAATCGATTTGAAAGCCTTGATAGGGGACAGAGATTACGACCCAGGGCGCTTTGCTTAAATAAAATTTTTCCAATAATTTGTCGACGTCATCCCAAAAAAAGTGCTCTAGTGTTTCACAGCATATTATACAGTCAAACCCTTGGATTTCTGCAGGCGAGGCGTCCAGCAAATCTTTTTGGATTAACTTAATATCAGGGTGCGGGTATTGGCTTGGCTGATAATCTAATGTCGTTACATTAAAGCCGGCATTATGTAGCAATGATGATACCAAGCCTAGGTAGGGTCCAATCTCGAGAACGGAATGAACATTTTTTAAATCTTTAAGTAAGTTTACTTGAAGCCACTGGTGTGTGACTCGTTTCTCAGAATAATATCGAAACCACTCATTACGACGGTCAACCGGGTCGGGAAAATAACTCAACGTCTGCTCTCTTTTTCATTTAAATAGTGGTGAGCCTACCATAATTAAGCTGCTGATGTCCAAGGGCAACACATCAGAGTTATATGGTGCATTGTACGCACACGTCGATATTTGAGCATTTATCGCCAAACTCACGTCTTATTGGCTTAAAAGCCAATGCCTCGGCATTACCATTGCATCAATTGGATCAAGCAGAGCAAGTGCATGCTGATGCGCCTGAAGAATTTGCAAGTGCGTTGCTCGCCGTTAAAAAAACTCAAGTTAACCATCATTGGTGGGTGCTGTGGCACATCGAATGAGCATTTGGCGGCTATTATCAACGACTACCAAGTATGCTAAGCTATTCTTTTCATCCGCGATAGGAGTGTCGTATGTTGCGTCAGCGTTATTTATTGGGATTATTACTGTTACCCTTGTTAGGGGTATTTTGTTCTAGCGCGTTGGCTCAGCGAGACCTCAAACAAAAAATATTCCCGTTAAATGGATTGCTTGCATTGCAGCATCAGCAATTTAAAAAAACAGACCGTGAGTATTATGAATTTTTACGGACGGGCAGCATGAGTTCCGGGATCTATGTGATCAATAAAGGCGGTTCTGACCCTCAACAACCACACACCTCAGATGAGCTTTATTATATTATTGGTGGCCGTGCTGACATTGTTATAGGTCATATCCGCCGTACCGTTAAAAAGGGTGATGTGATTTACGTTGCGAAGACTATTCCGCATCATTTTTATAATATTACACAAAAAGCAACGGTGTTAGTGACCATGGCGCCAGCTGAGCAAACACCACATATTATATTGCTGCATGATAAAAAATTAACGAATGCACAAATTGCCGATGTGTTGTCCGTTAATATTAAGACGGTTGATAGTATTGTTAAGCAATACACAAAGCTGGGCCATTTGTGACCATAGATTAAATTTCTAAATGAAAATACTCGAAACAAAGCGGCTTATTTTACGTGCCTGGGCAGGGGCTGATATTGTGCCCATGGCGGCGATTAATTGCGACCCTAACGTAATGGAGTGCTTCCCTGAATTGCAAGATGAGGCGCGTACCCGTTCATTCATTGAAGGTCACAAACGCAGCCAAGCCGAGTGCGGTTATTCATTATACGTGGTAGCGCTCAAAGCAACGCATGAAATGATCGGTTTTGTCGGGTTAATGTATCAAGATTTTGAGGCGCCATTTACACCAGCAGTGGAAATTGGTTGGCGTTTGGCATCGACGCATTGGAATAAAGGGTGCGCCACTGAGGCTGCACAAGCGGCGCTGGACTATGCTTTTGACACGCTGGGCTTAGAGGAAGTGGTATCGATGACAGCGGTGCAAAATACGCCGTCGCGCCGTGTTATGGAAAAAATAGGGTTACATAGGAATCCCAGTGATGATTTCGATAACGCTAAGCTGGATGATGATAGCCCGCTGCGTCGACATGTGTTATATCGGAAGGGGTGCCCTATTTAATGATCATAATGACTGTTTAATTCAATTATTTTTTGAATAAGCGAAAAGTTCGAACGACAATCTAGTTTTTTAGAAATCACCGAAAAATAATACGCCACTGTTCTGAAAGATAGATGTAGGTTTTTGGCAATTACTTTAGCGGTTAATCTCCCTGCCGCCTAGCCTATTGTTCACGATCACTGCGGAGTCTGCCTACAAGATTGTAGAGGAAGCAACAAAAGCTGCTGTCGAAGTCCCACTGCTTAAAAGGTATACCCAGCGTTAATGGTGAGCGGCAGTGCAATACCGGGGTTGCTTGTAAATAAGTTACCGTTAGAGAAGTGAGTCATTTTAATGCTGATGTTAAACTGCTGGTGACTGCCGATAAACGCACCTAATCCCATGAAATCCTGGAATGTTAAATGCGTACCGGCATCTTTACCGTCGAGTTTTGTGCGTGAAATATAAGTAGGGCCAGCAACGGAGTAGGTGAAGTAAAAGTCAAAACTATGGGTGCGCAGAATCCATACTTTGAATTCCGGGTAAAGAGAGGCGGTGTAGAAGGTTTGATTGTCGTTGCGCGAGACATTGCGTGTCACACTGGCACCCCAATCTAATGAAAACGTGCGATCCGTGTGGAAAATATTACGTTCAAAATAAAGGCCGTAACTGGATGAAACTTTTATTTTTCCGTTCCAGAAAACAGGGAAATAGGATGAGCTAAAGATATTGCTGGGTTCTGCATAGAAGACGTTACTGTTAGCGAAACTGGCGTATATTAAATTATGTGGGAAAATATAGTCCGTGTGGTCGTTATCAACCGAAGGGCTGTTAGCGTCGGGGAGTAGCGTGATAAACAATCCACTCGACAAATACAGCGCATAAGGCTGGTTGTAGTGGTGGCGTGGAGCCGTGTATAACAACCCAAGATCAAGATGCAGCCATTTTGAAATATTATAAATGGCACCAGCACCTGCCAACAGTGTAACCATATTGGCATTTTCCATGCCCGTTTGTCCTTGGACGGTAAATCCGCGACGTGCAATGTAGGTGCCGCCTAGCTGACCATATATTGAAAACTTAGACGATAGTGGTAGTGTGGGTTTTAGGGATAAATTAAGAAAAGAGAGCCATACACTATGCGTGCTGCCTTGTATGTCATGATATTTCACCCAACGGATGGGGCGTAAGTAGCTTAGCTGTAGGGCGAGATACTTATTAAAATAATGTCCGATGCTTACTTTTATAGCGATCAGCGAATTGTCGACGCTCTTTGCGGTGACATTATTTTTCAAGTCAGAATTTGAGTAAGGTATGTATAAATAACCAGCGTTTAGGCCGAAATAGGTGTTTTGTAAAACAGGTGGAATTTGGCGACGGTTATCATTACCCAGTGCGAACGCTGTATTGATAAAAAGCAAGCTGCTGGCGATGAAGATAATTAGCTTGCGCGTCATTGTGTAAATCCTTTTAATTAGTGCTCCAATTTAGGGGCTATCGGCGTGCAAGTCAAGGTCAATACGAATTTGACATTCCATGGCAAGCTTAGTATGTTCTTGTGATTAATTCATAGGGAGATTCCAGTTGACTACTAAATGGCTTTATCGCGTGTCGCTTTGTGTTGTTGGGTTAAGTGCTAGCAGTTTACCCGCGTTTGGTGCGCCATCGCCTTACTCTAATGCATGGGGTGTTAAGGCGCATTATGCGACGAGCGAAATTGCTCAGAACTTCTCAGGGTCAATGAGAAAAGCTGTTTTCCCTAAACAAACGTATACCTTTGGTGCAGCGGTTGAGTTTGCGCCACGCAATTGGAGTTGGCATGGTCCGAGTGCGTATTTTCAAGCGGGCGCAGATTTTTGGCATTCTAATTTCAGTGGTACCAATAAAAACCTGGGTATCTTTTATTTTGCGCCAGTTATTCGCTTTTCTTTTTTTGAAGATGCAGTGATCACACCGTTTCTTGAGGCCAGTGCTGGCCCAGCAATGATGACGCATACCCGATTCGCTAATAGAAATCTCAGTATCCATTATACATTCCGTGATATGTTGGGCGTTGGTGCTTCTTTTTGTCATCTGAAGCGCTGTGCTATCGGCATACATGTGCTGCACAATTCCAATGCCAACTTCTCTAAGCCTAACCGCGGCATGAGCATATGGCCGAGTTTCTCGTTTGCGTACCGCTTCTACTAGACAATTTTTCCTACATACCGTTTAGTGATGCAGGGGAGGATAATGTGATTGTTTGGTTTTCATCAGGCAGTTGTTTAAGATCGGCTACCATAGCATCATAGTTGGGCTCATCGTTTCTTTTAATACGCCATAAGAAAGGACGCGATAGCCCATCAGAAAGTATTCATCTTCTGCAGATTTTATAAAAAACATCTTTGATTCATCAGTACTACGTCCATCAGCGCTCGCCCTTAGGTCTGGAGAGGACTCGGCCCAAGCGCCGCGGTACGTGGCGTTACCATCGTGATTGATAGCTTCGATAGAGACATGCCCTGCACGATCTTCACGGCTAATGTTCCAGCAGCGAATAATCACCTTAGATGTTTTGTCCAGTTGTATCGGTGTTTGCAAGAATTCAAACATAAGAGAAATACCCTTTTATTTGCAGTGTGATAATAACCCGTCAACCTTAATACTTTTTCCTTTGATTTTAAAGGATTTATTGGCGTGGAAAGCTGTATATTTGTTGACTATACTTACCTCAGGCCCGTAGCGTAATGGGAGGGTGGGGCAATGAAAAAATATACTACAATATTAGCAAGTTGTGCGTTTGTGTTTCTGGGTGGCGTCGGAATGAGCAGTATTACATTGGGGGCGCCGCAGTCGGGCGAGACCTTTGAAATGAAAATTGCAGGAAACGCTGAAAAATGTTCTATTTTGGCGAATGGTAAATGGAGCAAATTGGGCAGTGGTGATACGTGTACCAGTAGTGTGACTTCACTCTTGGCAAATTACGTTGTTTATTGCACGGCTGATCCACATAAAGATCCGCATGCCGTGTGCAGGCTTGATAAAGAGTCTGATTAAGCGAGCGCATGTCTTAATTTCAGGGTACAATTCTTTATTGAATTGTATCCCGGATGCTCGATGTCGCAAAATATTTTATACACAGTTGATTTAAAGAAATTTTATTCTGAGGTGTCGCTGTTCGGTAATGAGCTATCAAAAGCTGAAGCTGAGCGGGCGGCACGTTTTGTGCGTGAATCGGATGCGCGTGCCTATACCATTAGTCACTGCGTGCTAAGGCGTGTGTTAGGTGACTATTTGAACGGCACTTCCGGTACATTACAAATTGCTGCTGACACACACGGCAAGCCCTATCTCGTTGACCACCAAGATAATGTACATTTCAATTTGAGTCACTCAGGTGACTATGCGGTGATTGCGATCAGTGATGGTGGTCCGGTTGGTGTAGATATTGAGCAGCATAGTGATCGCGGGCATGAACGATTGGCAATCGCTGCGCGTTTTTTTACACCGCAGGAGTATCGGTACATAAAATGCCAGCAGGGCCAGCAACAACTTGAGGCATTTTACGAAATATGGACAGCCAAAGAAGCGTACGTTAAAGCGATTGGTCGCGGACTGGCGTATGGGTTGGATAAGTTCTCAGTCATAGATGACGAAAAAATAACCAAATCGGTCGATAATTGGTCTTTGCAACACATTGATGTTGAAGTTGGGTACTCAACAGCGCTGGTGGTGCCTTCTAAACTCAGCGATGACGTTTTTATTGTTCGTGGCTATTGACATTCGCTCCTAAGTTAACGAAAATAGGCGGCTTAATTTTGCGGAGGGGTTCCCGAGCGGTCAAAGGGACCAGACTGTAAATCTGGCGGCTCAGCCTTCGCAGGTTCAAATCCTGCCCCCTCCACCAGATTTAGGTAAGGTGCGGGTGTAGTTCAATGGTAGAACTCCAGCCTTCCAAGCTGATAGTGTGGGTTCGATTCCCATCACCCGCTCCAGATGTGGTGCTTTTCCCGTAAAGGGAGAGGCTGGGTTTCTAGGTTTCAGAGTGCAGGCTCACATAGCTCAGTCGGTAGAGCACTTCCTTGGTAAGGAAGAGGTCACCGGTTCAAATCCGGTTGTGAGCTCCAGTTAGGGGTGGTTCCTGGTCTGGTGTATGAATAAACTACCAGTGTTTTGAAGAGTTATAGCCCGGTGAGTTTGCCGGATTGTTTTACTGAATTAATGATGTACGTAACGAGAGGTTCTGCCGGTGTCCAAGGAAAAATTCGAACGAACAAAACCCCATGTTAACGTGGGCACCATCGGTCACGTTGACCATGGTAAGACCACACTGACAGCGGCGTTAACCA
>NVSS01000053.1 GCA_002732805.1 Coxiella sp. (in: g-proteobacteria) | reverse complement strand
TTAATGTCTTCGCCAGCAAATTCCTCGTAAGCAACAATCGGTTCTGATTTCATGCCCACGTCAACGGTAACGCCGTTGTTAGGATTGATGTCTAGAATAATGGCTTCGATAACTTGGCCCTTACGTAGGGTCTCGCTAGAAGTTTCGTTGAGAAGGTCTGCAAATGATTCAGTCATAATTTTTATACCTATGGCTTAGTCCATTAATAGTTCCACGTACATCCTGTAGCATGGTTTATGGTTGTTAAAAACTCGCCTTAAAGACGAGACCTAATAAGCGCCAGCACCTTATCGAAGGTTTCCTGAATGCCCATGTCTGATGTATCTATAGTGATAGCATCATCAGCTGGCTTCAAAGGGGACTCAGCACGCTCGCTATCCTGACGGTCACGAGTGATCATTTCTTCTTCGATCTCGCGCAGATTAACATCATTTCCCTTCGCTTTCAACTGCTTGTAGCGACGCTTAGCACACGCCTCAGGGCTTGCTGTGAGATAGATTTTGATCATAGCCTCAGGAAATACCACCGTGCCCATATCGCGCCCATCGGTCACCAACCCCGGGAGCTTGGCCTGATCCCGCTGTAACTGTAATAATCTCTTTCTAACCAATGTGTTAGCCGATATTTTTGATGCCATCATTGAAATAGTAGGATTGCGAATCTGCCCAGTGATATCGTCACCATCACACATTAACCGATCATTGACCAACTCGATCTTGGCCGCATTAATACATCGTTGCAATGCATCCTGTTTTGTTATGTCTATTTTATCCCGGATTACCGTCCATGCTAACGCTCTATATAATGAGCCGCTATCCAACGTCGCAAAGCCCAGCGCTTCAGCCAGCTGACTAGAAAGCGTGCCCTTACCCGTGCCGGATGGCCCATCAATGGTGATCACGGGAACTGGTGTCGACGTCATATCAATGCTCCATAATTTGAAAGAGGTGGCATCTTAGCATCAAATGAATGTCGCCTGAACCTATATCAGGCGACTGAGCATTAGGCTACTTGTGCACTGTACATCTCATCAAGTGCTACAAGCAGCTCCTCAGTGTGCTTTTTCGAAACACGAGGACCGTAAATAGTAACGACTTTAGAAGACGTAAGGTTCGCTAATTCACCCGCTTTACGCCAAGACATGCCTTTCGTTAAGGCATAAAGAAAAGCACCCGCAAACATATCGCCAGCACCTACCGTATCAATAGGCTTCTCTTCGGTTGCAGGAACACTGATAAACTGCTGACCATCAAATAACAATGAGCCTTTAGGGCCAATCGTCACCGCAAATGTTTTAGCATATTGCTTTAACGCTTCAACCGCTTGCTCCAGTGTATCGGTACCGGTAAATTCTTTAGCCTCATCTTCATTACAAAATAACAAGTCAACCGGATCATTAAGCAACTCATGAAACTGATCCTTAAAACCCGTCACGATGCTAGGGTCTGACAACGTCAGCGCTGTCTTAACACCGTACTGTGTCGCGATTGATTTCGCTTTAACCGCGGCCTTATGTGCAGGCTCTGACGCAGTGAGGTAGCCCTCTAGATAAAGGTATTTTGATTTTTTGAGTGCTTCATGGTTCAAGCGCTCCTCACACAATTCAATGCTAACACCCAAATAAGTGCTCATAGTTCTATCAGCGTCAGGCGTGATTTTCACTAAACAACGACCTGTATTACCAGGACCACGCTCTTGCGTGTCAAAATTGGTATCCAAACCCGCTTCTTTCATCTCTTTATAGTACTGATCACCCGCTTCATCCTGGGCAATATTGCAACTGTAAAAACCCTTACCACCAAAATACTGCAACACCATCATGCTATTGGCCAACGATCCGCCAGAAGATACCTTATGAATGCGATCTTCACCTAGCAGCTCCAAAATCTCAGACTGGCGCTCATACTCAACAAGCGTCATTAATCCTTTGGGTATATTATGTTGATTGAGAAACTGTTCATCGACTTCACATTGGACGTCGAGCAAGGCATTTCCTAAGCCATATACATCATAACTCATGTTAAGTATCTCCTTAAAATTGCGACGCTTGATTCTACCGACTCCATAGCCAAAATACCAGAACTTAACCGGAAGTACTGGGGTCTACGCGTGACAATGTCCCTGCCAGGCCCAGACAAAACAATTTTTCATTATTTGCTTATCCTCAATATATTTAATAGTAATAGCGCCATCAAAATTCTCTAAAAAAGAGTGCCCCAACAACAGAACTCGGCGAGGCAGGGTATCTACTTTTTAGCAATACCTGTTTGCTGCTGAAACATGCTACTTATACTATCTTGACCGGCTTTATATTGAGCTTCCGTCAAGTTTTTCGTCATTGTTTTAAACGTGTCCAAGTTGCTTTCCGTTACTTGTAGAATAGTCACATTTTGGCTGGTTACAAATTGGGTAAACTGATTGAAGTTTGACTTAAATAACGCTAAATCTTCCGGCCCGATATTTGCTACTAATTTTTTGAAGTCAGCCAACGATACCTGATTTACCATTGCCTGAGCCGCAACTCCAATGTCTGTTGGCGTGCAATATTTATAAAATGTATTAGTTTCACTCTTAAGTAATGCGTCTAAACCCTTTGCAAATGGCGTTTGTATTGTCGCACTTCCTGCCTTAACAACGCTTGCTGTCATCGATTTAGATTTATCATGCACCGTTTTAATCGCTACCTCTATAGCTTGATCGCCGGGGGCATCTGCTGCCATCGCAAAACTCACACTAGATGCTAACGCAAAAGCAGCTACGCTAAGTAATTTATAATGCTTCATTGCCTGACACCTCTAAGATCTAATTAACTAGATAAGGTATAGCACATGAGAATGAAACTTCAAATCGCCCGTAATGAGCTGATTCACATAATAAATATTTTTAGGCAGAAGGCATGTGACCTATCGCTGACGCACCACTTATTACAACTCAACCGTTAAATCAGCTCTCATTGCTCTCTTCTTTTATCGTGCCGCCCAGTTTCGTCACTAACCCAGCAAACCCTGGGAATGACGTCGCGACATTATCGCAATCGGTCACTGTGACAGCATCTGCCGCAACACAGCCTGCAATCGCAAACGACATTGCAATGCGATGATCGCCAAAGCTGTCGACGTTACCGCCTTTCAGTTGGCCACCAACGACCGACATGCCATCGTCAAATACCTCAACCTCAATACCCAACGTTTTAAGCCCTTCCGCCATTGCTGCAATACGATCCGTTTCTTTAACACGTAACTCTTTAGCACCGTGCAATACGGTTTTGCCTGTTGCACATGCCGCTGCAATCATCAGCACGGGGAATT
Organism: Coxiella sp. (in: g-proteobacteria); assembly: GCA_002732805.1. Taxonomy (GTDB): domain Bacteria; phylum Pseudomonadota; class Gammaproteobacteria; order Coxiellales; family Coxiellaceae. The sequence continues at coordinate 10,373 of NVSS01000053.1, read as the reverse complement.
CATCGATGGCTAACGGTACTAACGATTGCGGAATGTCGATACCGGTTAACGTGCTGCTATGCACCGTGATATCAGCAACGGGTTCTTCGCCCAGGACGCGTTGATTCGAGACTTCAATGCGTGCACCCATTAGCTCGAGAATTTGCAACACACCATCACGCGTTGGATTAATGCCCACACTATGCAGTGTGATTTTAGAATTTGGCGTAATCGCTGCCGCTACCATAAAAAAAGCAGCCGACGAAATATCGGCAGGGACTTGAATGTCACAGCCCATCAAGGAATAACCCTCTGTAATCGAAATAGAGGCACCGTTGGTTTCAACGGGATACCCCATCGCTCTCAACATACGTTCCGTATGATCACGCGTAACACCAGGCTCAACAATCGTAGTGTCCCCCTGCGCATAAATACCGGCTAGCAATAAACACGACTTCACCTGTGCACTCGCAACGGGCATGTTATAGGTAATGCCCTGTAGCTGCTGCCCACCCGTAATTTCTAGGGGTGCCGTGCCGTTCACTGTTGTTTCAATATGCGCGTGCATTAAGCCTAATGGATCTGTAATGCGCTTCATTGGACGTTTTAAGAGGTATTCGTCGCCTGTTAATACAGAATCAAACGATTGCGCCGCCAATAAGCCTGTCATTAAACGTATCGCCGTACCTGCATTACCACAATCTAAGTGCTCTGTCGGTGTTTTAAGCCCGTGCATGCCAACGCCGTGGATGATTAACTCGGTCGCGCTCACTTCTTCAATAGACACACCCAAGTTTCGCATGCACTGGATCGTTGCTATATTATCGGCACCGTTTAAAAAGCCCGTTACATGCGTCACGCCACTGGCGATACTACCGAGCATCACCGCACGATGTGAGATTGACTTGTCACCGGGAACCGTAATTTGTCCCTTTAATGCATGGGTGGGTGCTATTTTATAGTGCATATAAACACCGCCTTTAATTAACGACTAAAGTTTTCTAGGAATTCAACAAGTTTTTCGGCGCCCTCTTGTGGCATCGCATTATAAAGGCTGGCACGCATACCACCACGTGTCTTATGACCCTTGAGGTAAAGCAGGCCTTGCTGCTTAGCTTCTTCTAAAAAGCGCGCGTTTTGTGATTCGTCTTTGAGATCAAACACCACATTAATGCGTGAACGATAGGCTGGGTCCACGGGGCAATAATAAAAATCACTTTGCTCAATAAAATCGTAAAGCAACCCGGAGCGTGCACGGGCACGTTTATCCATTTCAGCAACGCCACCTTGTTCTTTAATCCATTCAAATACCAACCCTGCCATGTACCAAGCAAAGGTAGGCGGTGTATTCAACATAGAATCTTTAGCGGCTTGAAGGCGATAATCGAGTACTCTTGGCGTTATTGGTTTAGGCGTGCGTTCTAACAAATCATCACGCACAATCACGACCGTCACACCGGCTGGCCCAAAATTTTTCTGCGCACAAGCAACAATGAGCCCAAATTTGGAAACGTCAATTTGTCGGGTAAATAGATTTGAGGACATATCGGCGACGATGGGCAAATCAACCTCCGGCACCTGCGGGAATTCAATACCATGCACTGTTTCGTTATCACAATAATAAAAATAAGCGCCCCGCTCATCGATCTGCCATTGATCGCGCGGTGCAACACCCGTATAACCGCTCTCTGCCATATCACATGAGGTCACTACAGTTGCATATTTTTGTGCTTCTTTGGCTGAAATAGCACTCCAAGTCCCCGTAACGACATAATTCGCCGTCGTATGATCGCCCATTATGTTCATCGGGATCGCTGCATTTTGGAGCTGCGCACCACCTTGCAAAAAAAGCACCTGATAATTATCGGGAACATCTAACAGATCACGTAAATCTTGCTCAGCCTTAGCCGCCACATCGATGAAATCTTGACCGCGGTGTGAAATCTCCATCACAGAAGTACCCGAGTCATGCCAATTGCGAAATTCTTTTTCCGCTTTTTGCATGACATCGTCGGGAATCATGGCCGGCCCCGGCGAAAAATTAAACACACTCTTCATCGCAACCTCTACTTTTCGACGACAGGCTCAACACCTACTAAATGCTCACCGGTTGACAATCGAATCAGACGCACGCCTTGCGTATTACGCCCGATCACTGAAATGCTTTTCACGCAGATACGCACCATGGTGCCTTTCGTAGTAATGAGTAGCGCTTCATCATCTTCGCTCACCTGACACGCGCCTACCACGTCACCATTACGCCCATTAACCTGAATCGCTTGCACACCTTGGCCGCCACGACCAATATGGCGGTACGCTTTAAGCTCGGTACGCTGGCCATAACCATTTTGTGTGGCCGTCAATATCGTGCAATTATCATCTGGGATGATCAGTGAAATTAATGTTTGATCTGACTGAAGTTTGATGCCACGCACACCACGCGCCGTACGACCCATCGGACGCACATCAACTTCTTTGAAACGAATGGCCTTACCCGACGAGGAAATAAGCATAATGTCACGTTCACCATCCGTGATATCCACACCGATTAAACGATCGCCATCGACTAATTCAAGCGCAATTTTACCGTTACTACGCGGACGCGAAAATTCGGTTAACGGTACTTTCTTTACCGTGCCTTTAGACGTTGCCATAAAGATAAAGTGCTTATCATCGTATTTTTTCACCGGCAGAATAAAGGAGATATGCTCACCTTTTTCCAGTGGCAGGATGTTCACAATCGGGCGTCCACGTGCCGTACGACTCGCTTGAGGCACTTGATACGTTTTCATCCAGTACACTTTACCCAATGTCGAGAAACATAAAATAACATCATGTGAATGCGCAATCAGCAGACGTTTCACAAAATCTTCGTCTTTAACGCTGGTCGCAATCTTGCCTTTTCCGCCACGTTTTTGTGATTGATAACTATCGAGCGATTGTGATTTGATGTAGCCTGCGCGCGATAACGTCACCACAAGATCTTCTTCTTCGATTAAATCTTCGTGGGTTAAGTCTAGTTTGCTATCGATGATCACCGTGCGCCTTGGATCATTGAAGCGTTCGTTAATTTCAATCAGTTCATCACGTATCACTTGATGTAACCTGTCTGGGTTTGACAATAACCCAATCAACTCATTAATGAGATCCACTAATTTTTTATATTCGTCTTGAATTTTATCTTTTTCAAGGCCGGTCAAACGATGTAAGCGTAAATCTAGAATAGCTTGCGCCTGTTGTGACGACAAATGGTAGCCATCATCATGCAAACCAAACTCTGGCAGCAGGTCTTGTGGACGTGTCTGCTCTGGATCTGCTAACGCTAATAATTCTGCCACTGAACTGTGTGTCCACACATGCTCGATAAGCTGCCCTTTGGCCTCAGCCGGTGATTTGGCCGCTTTAATCAACGCAATAACCGGATCGATATTTGCCAGAGCGACTTCCAGCCCTTCTAAAATATGAATACGCTCACGTGCTTTACGTAGATCGTAAATACTACGACGCGTCACCACTTCACGACGGTGATCGATGAAGGCGACCAACAGTTGCTTCAGGTTCAGTATTTTTGGTTGGCCCTTATCAAGTGCCACAATATTAATACCATAAACGACTTGTAGCTGCGTATGCGCATAAAGGTTGTTAAGGACGATCTCGGCATTGTCGCCACGGCGAACTTCAATCACCATGCGCATGCCCTGCTTATCGGATTCATCACGTAACCCTGTAATGCCTTCTAATTTTTTGTCACGAACCAACTCACCAATTTTTTCAAGTAAGCGCGCTTTGTTTACCTGATAGGGTAATTCGTGAACGATAATCGCTTGGCGTCCGGTTTTTTCTTTGGTTTCGATATCAGCCTTAGCACGCACATAGATACGCCCACGGCCTGTCTTATACGCTTTAACGATACCACCACGACCATTAATGATACCCGCTGTTGGGAAATCGGGACCAGGAATGAGCTCCATTAAACCCGCTAAATCGATCTCGGGATTGTCAATAACCGCCAACACGCCGCTAATAATCTCACCGAGGTTATGTGGTGGAATATTGGTTGCCATACCCACCGCAATACCGGCTGAGCCATTCACCAATAAATTGGGGATGCGCGTAGGCATCACGCTCGGCATCATTTCGGTTTCATCGTAGTTTGGCACAAAATTAACGGTTTCTTTGTCCAGATCCGTCATCAGGGAATGTGCAAAGCGCGATAAACGCACCTCGGTATAACGCATCGCCGCGGGCGAGTCACCATCGACCGAACCAAAGTTACCCTGACCATCAACCAGCATGTAACGTAAACTAAACGGCTGCGCCATACGCACAATCGTGTCATAAACGGCCGTATCACCGTGCGGATGGTATTTACCAATCACATCACCGACAATACGTGCTGATTTTTTATAGGGTTTATTATGATCATTTCCCAGCACTTTCATCGCAAAAAGCGCGCGTCGATGAACCGGCTTCAAGCCGTCTCGTACATCCGGCAAGGCACGCCCGATAATCACGCTCATCGCATAGTCTAGGTAAGATTGCTTAAGTTCTTGTTCGATCGTAACCTGCGTTACTTCTTTAGCCATTTCGGTCATAATAGATATCCAATAAATCCCGGTTGTCTTTTTCTTATCCAACAAATTAACATTTTTGAAACACGAAATTGTATCATATATTCAAAGAAATGTGGCATTTTATCCAATTAAATTCGCCCATAAAACGGGCAATAAAATAGCCGATTCGATGGTTTTGTCGCAATTTTGATTCCCCCCCCTAAACGGACTGCTTCGAGGCACAAACTACCCCTAACAGAAGACTCTATATTGTTTTAGTGCGACGAAAAAGGCATAAGCTCAGTAAAGTAACGCCAATACTCATAGAAAGTATTAGGGTAAAGGTATCGTGAAATGGAATTATTTTGATAAATGAGCCTATTACGCGCACACCAACTATATCACCTAAAGAAGAAATAATAAGCACCCAAAAAGCCAAATAATATTTATCTTTGGATTCTATTTGGGTGAGCAATAGACTGCTTACAAAAATGAGGGTTGGCCCAAGAAAAAGGCTGAATAAGGGAATCAAGTAAGGAATATGAGTAAACATAAAGAGTATTACGCATACTACTAATAGACAGCTGGATACAGATAACAATATTTTAATTTTTATTATTTTGCTTAAAAAGCCACTGATAATGCGCCCTACAATTAGCGCAATGAACGTATATGTGTTTATAAAAATACTGATACCTTTAAGGTGAGTATAGTGATAAATAAGCGAAGGCGACCATACATTTAAGATTCCAGAAATAGCAAAAACGAATATTAAAAGTAGTATAATTACGACAGGGACCGCGCGTATCGACCGAATAAACTGAGCAATTACCAGGCGCTTTTTTAGCTGTGAGTTGAGCTGGAAATTGAAATTATCTCTATATAAAAATAAAGCGACTAAGCAAATTGAAAAAAACAGGAGCGGTATAAGGTATGCAAGACGCCAAAGGTAAGGTGATTTATCGATAAGATAGCCGCTTAGTAAATAAAATAAGAACGGGCCCAAAAAGAAAAATCCCTCAAGAAAATTAAGTTGCTTAGAGACATCTTGTTGTTGTGAGCTATGATGCTGTACATAAACATATAATGAAGATTTAATGCATGCTAATGAAACACCAAGTACCGCATAAAAAAGTAATAATAGACTGTAAATGGGAAACGCAACATAAAGGATTATAGTGAGCATGGTCACCGCAATACTGGATAATAAAATTGTGCGTATACTATGTGTTTGCAAAAAGAGATAGCAAAAGCTGCCGGTAATTAACACCGCAGCATATTGAATAATGCTTAGCGCATTAATTTGTTGCGTTGATACATTACCGACGAACTTTGCTGCAAAGACGGCAACTCCCGTACTTTCCCAAGAAGCGCCAAGCGCAATGTAAATTAAGACTAAAATGATAAAATCTTTTGATTTCATGAGTCGTTATACCTTGTCAGCGTCAATTTTTTAGCAGTAATGGATTTTAAGTATAAATATACTCGCGCTAATAATCTAGAAGCTTGTTAAAACAGCAATGACATTTCAACGTCTGCTCTTAGACTGGCTTTGCAAATACTCAGCCCAAATCAGAGGCTATAATAGCGCATTATTGATCACTTGATAAGGGGAATTAGCATGGAACGTTCTGTAAAATACCGCCCCCTTTTTTGGGGAATTACCCGTTCGTCTCCTTAATCCATACCTGACAAAGTCCTGCTTTGCCTTTTACCTTAATGCTCACCACAAAGGCTCTTTACCGATGCCGCTCAAGGCGGTTTGAAGTCGGCTCCTGCAAGCCGACTCTGAGGGGCCTATTCCCCATCTCTTATGCGACACGGCAGTTGGTTCTATCCTTCTGCTTTCGTGACACCCAACGTAGCACCCACTCTACTACTGTCGACTACGCTGGGCGCTACCCTCAATATTCATGCAACCTGCGCTGACGACCTCCGCGCCGCTCATTCCTTCCGCAGGGTGATTAGAGCCGTCACAAATCGGCACAGATGGAAATAGCTGAGGGTTATATGTTTTCATATGATGATGAACCATTGCCTATTGAAGAGCCCCGCTGCTCTGAGTGCTGCCCACCAACAGGGGTTGTTTGCGGCGTACCCTACCTGCAGCGGATCGATCGCCGTGAGGTCGGCTTGCATTAGTTCGACAATTACTTCCCGCGCGACTAGACGCATCTTTATCTCTAAGTTGACCACCTGCCAGCACGGAATGACTTCTGTTCCTCCCTAGATTATCACCTATTTCCGGATTAGAAATTCGAACCAGACCATCAGCTGGCGCACGTGGACACGCATCAATATGCTCTTCAATAAGTGACCTTTTAAGGTCATTTTTATCATTTCTTACCTTATTAAGTGCTATATTTTTTAGCGCTTCATTACGAATCTTGGACTTTCTATTCCAATTGCTCGAATGGCTCGCTCCGTTTCCATCCCTGCTACTTCCTTGCGGAGCGGCCCGGGCTTGTTCCTCATATTCGGCAGCTCTTTTTTCCCTTACCGCAAGACCCTTTTTCTTAGTCCTGATAATTCCTGCTAGTGTTGCAATGCTAATTTTCCGTCCTTCTGAGTCCACAAAGATATCACTAGGAACCGTTCTCTCAGTGTACTTTAGATCAACTCCTACAGTAGCACCACGCGTTTTATTTTGTTCGATATATTTAGCATTGCAGACAACCACGGCCGTAGATTTTGATTTTTGATTTTGTGGCTGGACAAAATCCAAGTCTCCGGGGAGACTTATTGCCCCCCTCTCCGTAAATTTAAAGAACTTTATTTATCAATAGGTTGATGACAAAGCGCCTCGTATATTTTTGACGAAACTGATAGAGCTTTGTGGAAGAACCTCCAAAAGTGGCCGGTTTTTAGCTGGCGCTCTTTGATAGGATGGTATCCCTCAGCTTTTGCTCCAACATTTCAATAATCTGCTCTAAATCTAACCCACCCTGCTTATTCTTAAAACTGGGTCTTCTGACATATACGGCGAAATCTGTCGCTCCCGCCGTCTTGAGCTTATGGGCATCTAAGGATAAATATGCTATGAAATAGTTGAGTCTAAGTTTATTCATACATACTGCTATCCTAACAGCTGTACGACGCGATCTTGTTTGATACGACAATATAGGATTTTACTTTTAAATAACTGCTATGAAAGTCTATTTAGATAGATGAACAGAAAAATAGGCTAAAAAGGTAGGACATTATATTAAAAGCAGCTGTTTTTGGTAGTCATGAACGACAGATTTCACCGTATCTGTCAGAAGACCCATAGACTCTTTACGAATAGATAATATATTGCCATCCTGCCTTAAAACACGCTATGATTAAGCCAATTGAGCTGATATAGCAAGAGTGGGGGGTAAGATGAACAGAATGATTGTACCTATATGGGAATCACTATTTCCTGGTGTAGCAATCCCCGAACAACTTGAAGATGCACATTACCGACAGTTACTGACAGCCATAATAACCACACCTGACTGCGATGAAGCCGCCCTGTGCACTGCTCTAAATTCCACGCATGCTTTGGGAGCATTTGATTTAAATTTTGCAAATGATGCGGGTCACTCACTTCTATATTTGCTTACGTACCGACTGCTTAACTATGGCGCACCTGATCAATACACTCATGTACTATATTACTTATTACGCAATGGTGCATCCTTTACAAAACCGAACACACTTGCGCTAGACTTGTTAAATGCAGCCCCTAGCTCAAGCATGCTAGCAAGCATTGTTCGGGAGGTAATATCCGTAGCATGCGGTGCTACATTTTATCATAGTAATTTAGTAGAAATCGGAACTGAATATCTTTGTAAGTTGGGGGTATCTGGTCTAATCTCACAGAAAGCGCTCATGCATCAATTAAAACAATTTAAAACAACCCACAACGATTTTTATAAAAAAAATATAAAGGTATTTTTCGGCAAAGATCTTGAAGGTGGCTCTCAAATTCTATATGTAACACTTAGATTTAACTTAGCTGCCGGAGAACAAAGAGAAAAGCTAGCCGCTATTGCAACATCGTTAGATGCCATACCTGCAACGCTAACTGAACATATAAGCACTAGCCTGCAAGGTCTTGATGAGAAATTAGCAAAACTTAATGTTAAGCTTCCTGAGTTTATAAACTTAGGCGCAGCACCAAATAGCCTTAGGGGGGTTTTTGCGCCAATCTTAAATGAATGGCTCGTACTGTCGGCGCAATGCCGTACTCAAGAACACGCTTTACTTCTCAGCGATTGGGTTAGCGCATTTTTACTACCATGGGTTAATCGTGTATTTGTTATCTCATGTGAGAACCCTTTTGGCATGAGCAATGTAATATTTAATATGCTAGAGTATTTTCTTGAATATTCTAAGCAACTTAAAAAAAACCAGCAGATATACTTAAATATAAAGGATTCCGCTAGTTTTTGTCGACTATATGCGATGTCGTACATACAAACACATACTCTCGAACTAAATTTTAATGGCAATGACGGAGCATTTGATGAGGCACAAGCGACTAAATTTCTCATGCGTTATTTAGATAATTTCCCTGATGAAAACCCAGCCATGCTTGCCCTTGCTGAACTTTATCAGATTAAAATTAATTTGTTGCTGCCGCAGACTGAATCTATAACTCAAGCCGTCATTGATAATTTCAAGCGTATGCGTGACTACCTCCCTACTATCCCCATGGCCAAAACGCCATTCGATCAGTCTAACATCGACTGCCTATTGATATCGCTCGTAAGCTTTATACCTCGGCTCACAGCCTATATAACATCGCAGCCAATAGCGCAGCTACAAGAATACCACGCCTCATTAAAACCCCTACTTAGCTATGCAACACAACTTATTGCGCGACATGCTCGGTGGGAAAACCCCAGTAAGAAATTTGAGCATGCCTTTCAGGCCAAAGAATTTAAAACCGCCATGACTAGACTTCAAGGCAATGTGACGCAGGCGATAGCTAAAATCACTAAGCACGTTAAACTAAAAAAAGCAAAAGCAGCCGTAAAGAAACCGTCCCCAGATAAAGCTACGATATCACGTAGGGCCACCCAATCCACAGCGGCTGTAAAACCATCTGTAGGAGCAGCTACATCACCTATCACACGCCACGAGCCTCCTCCTTCGAGCATCCCCACAGTGATGACTCCTAAACAGCCACCCGTAATCATAGAACAACGGCGAATCCCCGAAGCTGAGAGAATAAAAGAAAAAGAAAAAAAGCGCCAGCTTTATCTTGCAGAAATAGCTAGGCTTGAGCAACCTGAAGATAATGCTGATGCGGCTGCGGCAGTACCACAGCCACAACGTTATTCCATTCGATCACGAGTAGGTAACATTTCCTTTTCTGCGATCATCAATCTAGCCTCAATAGATGGCATTGATGACAAGCAACTTGAGGTATTTATGCTATTTCTTGCCGCAAAGCCGCTGATTGGCACTCATGGAAACTGTATTAAGCCCGTGACACGCAAAGAGATCATAAAGCACGACTTAACGCCAGGTGAAAAATATTTCAAAGCTAAATTAAAGGGGGCCTTTCCCGGCGGCATACTACGCATTTTTGCCCGTGTTACGCCTTCCGAGCCAGGAACCTGTGTTATGGAATTTAGTCACGCATGGTTAGTTGGTAGCAATAAAACACATCGCAAATAAAGTCTCAATCTAATCAAGCTCAAGAAAGGGTGAGTAAGCCAAGGAGGAAGTGCCTTGGCTTACTCACCCCAGTTTTGATAAAACCAAAGTAACTGCTGATAGCCTAAATTAGTTGGTGATTTTAGCAGTAACGTACAGCTAGTGGCGCAGTTCGGATAGTTCATTGTTATTTATCCGGTTCTGTCGCAA
>NVSS01000052.1 GCA_002732805.1 Coxiella sp. (in: g-proteobacteria) | reverse complement strand
ATTGACACCCACATCGATTGAGATTAGCCACCATTGACACCCACATTTTCCCACATTTTACAAAGCCGGCTTCAGTAACGCATTTATTTTTGCAATCAAATCTTCTCTAGAGAACGGTTTTTGTATAAAATCAACATATCCCGTTTGACGTAAGGCAGAAATTTCACCACTTTCTGAGTAGCCACTTACAAATAATACGGGGATAGTGGGATTAATCTTTCGAATTACTTTAAAAGATCTACAGCCTCTCATCTTCGGCATAATAAGATCCAAAATGACAATATCAATCGTGTCTTGATTTGCTTCATACAGCGCCACACCTTCTTCGCCATCGCGGGCAATTAAAATATCAACCTCATTTTTGAGGTCTTTTAGAAGATCTACAATTAGATCACGTATGATCTCCTCATCATCAACCACTAACACACTGTTTGGAATAAGCACATCAACCTTCATTTTACCTCTAATAAGCTGGTGTTTTATTGATTCATCAACACTCAAAATGGCTGGAAAATAAAGATGGAATACGGATCCACCACTATCATCAGAATAAACGGCTATATCACCATTATGATTCTTAATAATACCGTACGCCATTGATAATCCTAAGCCGGTGCCCTTCCCCACTTCTTTTGTCGTAAAAAACGGGTCAAAAATTTGATCTCTAATCTGTTGTGGGATACCAATACCTGTATCGGTAATACTGATGTGCACATAGTTTCCAGGCTGTAAACGTTTCTGGATCTTACAAAATATTTCATCCGCCACTAAATTCTGTGTTTCAAACCACAACTCGCCACCCCCTGGCATAGCGTCTCGCGCATTCACGGCAATATTCATCAACACCTGACTAATTTGTGTTGAGTCACCACGAATTAACCATAGGTCTGGTGCTAAATCACATGTCAGGGTAATGTTTTTATTAATCGTTCGACATAGAAGGCTTTGAACCTCTGTTATGATGCTATTGACGTTGATGTCAACCATTTCATACTGACCTTTACGCGCAAAGCCCAGTAGCTGTTGCGTTAATTCGGTGGCTCGTTTCACAGATTGCACGATAACGTTGGCATTTTTCAATAGCTCTGGATTATTTTGCAATTTTAGTTCCAATAATTGAGCATAGCCTTGTATACCGGCCAACAAGTTATTAAAGTCATGCGCAATGCCACCTGCAAGGTTACCAATGGACTCTAATTTTTGCGATTGCATTAATTGTTGTTCTATGGCTTGCTTATCTTTTTCGGCGATTTCAAGTTGCGATAGCATATGGTTGAAATTCTTGGCTAGTTGGCCGATTTCATCTTTGCCTCTAATAGGAACCCGTGTCGTTAAGGAATTATCCTTACTAATTTTCTTAATGGTATCTAGAAAGCTGCGCATACGTATTGTAAGGGGGTTCACAAATCGATAGAAAAGTATGATATTTAACAACACCAGTATCAGCATAATGACAGAAAATAGAATCATATAAATATGGTTTCGCAATTGAGTCTTTTCCACCTGCTTACTGAACTGTCTTGACATTTGGAGCGAGGATTCTTGGATGAACCTATTGATCTCTAAATTAAGCTGGCTTTGCATCTGATGGGCTTGCACGGCATACTGTTTGGCAAGTGTTAAGTTGACCGTAGCCAATCTAAACGCTGAGATAATTTTATCTTGGTAAAACGAAAGATTATTTTTAATATTATTAAATATAATACGCTCTTTTGATGATGCTAAGTCTGCCTCATCAATATGATTTAAATCAGAAATCAGCCTATAAAGCTCATCTATCTGATTTTTTCCATATTCATATACTTGGTTTTCGTCTATTTTTCCTGTGGAGGCGTTAAGTAAAATAGTATGGATATTGCCTTGTGTCTCTGACACCTTTGAGAACAACTCGGTGACTTGTTGCGTAGGGATTAGATATTTGTTTAAGAATATAGTGGTCTCATCCATTTGTGTATTGATTTCAAAATAAAAGACACCCGCCAACACAAACAGAAAGACAATGCCTAATATGGAAATAATAAAAAACTTTGCCTGTAAACTTAAGTTAATAGGTGTTGCTTTACTCATCGGACCTTAGTTCCTACGACCATGAGCCTTTTCCATTGTGATGGTAAGATACTCGCCACAAAATGAAATTGTCCATTGCCCTTTGGTTTAAAAACAATCATGACACCTTCCTGTTTCGGCCAAATACCAGCCGCTTCTTTAAGATTAGCCGTGTGCCCAACGATAACAATATTCTTGCCTGTAACCGGTATAGTACCGAGTAATTGTCGTAAATACTGAGTTCTAGGTACTCTATCTTTGGGCCTACTACCAATTAAATACACCAACTTCTTGGAGAGGGTATAATGTCCTCGGCCAAAAATGCCGACGGCTGTATCAACACAACGGCAATAAGGGCTAGTAATAACTCTTTCTACACGAATATGCAGTACTTTAAAAGCTTGCCCAATCGTCTGGGCTTGTTTACGGCCTTTATCTGAAAGGTTGCGTTGTGTGTTGCAATGAGCAAACTGCACCTTAGGGTGATCTTCTTGGTTTTGATTAGTTGCAGTATGACGAATATAAAGAACATAACCACCCTGTTGTAGTGCATGGACCAATGCCCATCCAGAGATCTTATTGGTGAGTTTTTCTGTGGAAATAATAGGTTGATTCAAGGTATCGGCAAATGTTAGTGTTATTGCCAGAGCGAACGTGACACACCCCACTATAGAAAGTATCCATTTTCTTAAAGATCGCATGATGTATTCTTCCTCTTAATTAAAATGGATTAAGTCCATTGAATGTCATAAAACAGGTCACAGGCCAAACCTGTTAACGTGAGGTAATAGAAGTTCACAACATAATACACAAACAATTGGGTCATCATTTACGATAATGATCGATTTTCTTGCGAGCATAACTCGTTGTTTTTCATCAATCATTATGCTCTCCCTAATCGGTAGCCATAGAGGTGATCACAGACTTTATTTAGCAAGGCATTGCTGGTTGGAGTGCCCATGACATTACCTCCCTACTAATGCGGCATAAGTACTATTATATACATTGATCGAAATGAAGGCAACGTCCTATTTCAAGACACGTTGAATTTCACAGATAAGTTCTACTATTTCATGCGGCTTTTGCACAAAACCAACTCGTGGATCTTTGAGGTATTCATTAAGTTCATAACTGTCCGTATAACCACTCACAAATATGATCGCCTGATCGGGCACTTGCTTGCGGATTTCACTGAAAACCTCATAACCATTCATTTTTGGCATGCGAATATCCAATATTAACACATCAAATTTTGATTTATTGGCTTTAAAAATAGAAATTACTTCCAACGGGTCTGATGTCCCTGTCACGTCTGCACCATATTGAGATAAGGTTTGTATTGCTATATCCACTAAAAACGCTTCATCATCAACAACCAGTAAGTGGATACCCGTGAGATCCGTTTCTTCCAACCCAATCGCTTGCTGAACTGATGCTAACAGTACCTCTTTTTCAGTGCATGGCTTCGCAGGTAAATATAATGTAACTGTCGTTCCTATATTCGATTCAGAGTCAATTTCAATAACACCACCATGACTCTTTACAATACCATGAACCAATGACAACCCAAGACCCGACCATTTATGTGATGGCTTTGTAGAAAAATAAGGTTCATAAATTTTGGAAAGATTCTCATCCGAAATGCCAATACCCGTATCTTTAATGATTAACTTTACATAATCCCCTAAGTGAAATTGTTGATGCGTAGTACAATAGTATTCATCCGCAGAGAAATTAGATGTCTTAATAAAAATATCACCTCCCGCAGGCAACGCATCAAGTGCATTAATACATACATTCATGATAACTTGTGAAAGTTGTGCCCCATCACCTATTACCAACCATAATGATGTATCAAGGTCATAAGAAATGTTAATATTCTTATTCATAGTGTTGCTTAATATAGCGGTTATTTCTTCAATAATATAGTTTAGAAGTAAGTGTTTTTTCTCGTACTGACGCTCTTGCGAAAATACCAATATCTTTTGCGTTATATCCACAGCATGTCGTACCGCCATATCAATAACTTTATAATGTGCTTGCACGGAATCATCACCCTGGAGATTCTGTAATTTGTCTAATGATCCTGACGTTGGGTATTTAAAAATATCCCCATGGTGTTGATCGAATTCCTTAAGAAGCCCAAGTTCCCCTAAAATAATTCCCAATATATTATTAAAATCATGTGCTATACCTCCAGACAATTTACCCAATGATTCTAATCTTTGAGATTGCAATAGTTGATCCCGCGTATCCCTTAGTTGACTATAAGCGTTTTCTACCTCATCGTAACGGCGATCAATTGGTCCTTTACGCAATGTTCTTGGCCCTTCCCTTCGTTCAATTATTTTTGCGGTGCTTTCTTTTGGTTGTTTTTCCAAGTATTTGCTCATATCATCAACATTTAAAGGCTTGCTAATATAATAACCTTGCCCAAGATGACAATTATTTTCTCTTAAGAAATCCAACTGTTCTTTTGTCTCTATACCTTCGGCAATAATTCTTAATCCAACACTATTCGCAAGCGCTATAATCGAAATAATAATTGAATTATCAGCTGCACTATTACCAATGAGATCAACAAACAATTTATCTATTTTAAGCGTGCTAATCGGTAGTTTACTCAATCTTGATAAGGATGAATAACCCGTACCAAAATCATCAATAGAAAAATGTGCTCCCTTTTTGTGAAGTATCGATAGGTTTTTTTCTAACAGACCCGCTTGCCCCATATAAGCGGATTCGGTCAATTCGAACTCAATAAATTTTAGCAATGAAGGGTCTGATCGCACCAAATTTGAAATATATTTAGTGAATAGATCAGATTTAAGCTGATAAGGCGAAAGATTGATGGCCATGAATATATCATTATGAGTAAGTTGTGATTTTAGCCATGATTGGTGTTGTTCAATAGCATTATCAAACACCCATTTTCCAATATCATTCATTATACCAATGTCTTCTGCGATAGGAATAAGTACATCCGGTGGAATGTCACCCTGCCCTAGAGCATGCCATCTTAATAACGCTTCCATACCAACCGTTCTATTTGTTCTAAGATCTATTATTGGCTGATAATTTAAACTAAATTCGTTACTTGTAATAGCTGTATGTAAACTACTTTCAATAGTTGTTCGTTTTTTATAAGTCTCATTTAACTCGTTCGAATAATATTCAAATGTATTTTTTCCAGTTTTTTTAGCACGATGCAATGCAATATCAGCTTTTTCTAATAGCGAATTAACGTCTTCAATTTCTTTATTAAAACAAGCAATGCCTATGCTAGCAGAGATATTAATTGTATTACCTTGTATTTGACAAGGCTCAATTAATTTTTTTAGAATTTTATCTGCAATTTTTCCCGCATAAGACTCATTCTTTATTTGAGACAGTAATACTACAAACTCATCCCCCCCGATACGTACAAGCGAATCTTCTCTTCGAGCCGACTGCTTAAGCCTTCTTGCAACTTCTCTGAGAAGGGAATCACCAATTTCATGGCCTAAAACATCATTAACAGCCTTAAAATCGTCTAAATCGATAAACAGAATCGCAAATACTAAATGATGACGTTCTGATAAATATTTTTCGTGTTCTAAAACTAAAAATAATTGGCGCCGATTGTAAAGGCCGGTCAATGAATCGTGTGTTGCTAGTTCATCCAATTCTTTAGCTTTTTCTTGCAACTGACCATCCGCTAATTCAAGTTTCGACAGCATCTGGTTGAAATTTTTGGCCAGTTGGCCGATTTCATCTTTGCCGCTAACAGGAACCCGTATCGTTAAGGAACTATCCGTACTAATTGTCCTAATGGTATCTAAAAATTTGCGTATACGTGCCGTAAGGGGATTTACAAATCGATAGAAAAGTACGATATTTAATGCAATCATAATCAGCATAATGACAAAAAATAGAATCATATAAATATGATTTCTTACTTGGGCATTATTCACCTGCTTGCTGAGCTGTCTTGACATATGCAGCGCAGAGTCTTGAATGAAGGTATTTATATCTGAGTTAATCCGGCTCTGCATCTGATTGGCTTGTACTGCATACTGTTTGGCAAGTGTTAAATTAACCGTGGCCAATCGAATCGCTGAAATAATTTTATCTTGATAGCGCAGGAGGTTTTTTTCAATAGCGACAAATACAATGCGCTCGTGTGGTGATATTAAATTTTCTTTATTAAAACGATTTAAATCAGACGTCAGCCTATAAAGTTCATCTATTTGAATTTTTCCATATTCATAGACTTGGCCTTCGTCTATTTTCCCTGTGGAAGCTTTGAGTAAAATGTCATGAATATTGTCTTGAGTCTTTGAAACCTTGTTGAATAAATTCGTAATTTTTTGTGTAGGGACTAAATATTTATTTAAAAATAAAGTGGTCTGATTCGTTTGTGTATTGACTTCAAAATAAAAGATACTGACCAGTAAAAGCAGAAACACAATGCCTAAGACAGAAATAATCAAAAATTTTGTCTGTAAACTCAAGTTAACCGGTGTTGTTTTACTCATCAGGTCTTAGCTCCTATGTCCATCAGAATTTCCCATTGCGGAGGCTGGATGCTCGCCATAAAATGAAATTCTCCATTGCTCTGTGGTTCAAAAACGATGGTTCTGTAAAAGAGCAGTCCCATTTTAGCATGTGGTGGGCGAATTGTTAAATTTTGATAAAAATTCAGCCGTTAAGTTGTTGGGAAAATAGCAAAAATTCGGGAAAATCTCGAAAAACTGAGGGCTGAACCGCCATTTTATTGTGTACAACAACACAGCGGAACGCACTATTCGTCAATCTCAAAAATTAAACAGGCAATTGGCCGCAGAATCGGCAAAATGTTGCCCCGCATCGATTTCACGAATGCAAAAATCAGTCTTTCCACTTGATATTACAACCCTGACTAGGGCACTGTTGATCCTCAGGGACAATCGCGCCTTGTAATGCTAAATCTAAGGCATGGGTCAAATCAGTACCGGTAACTGGTTTATCATTGCCGGGACGTGCCGAATCAAATTGGCCGCGATAAATACATTTCAGATCGCCATCAAACACGTAGAAATCCGGCGTGCATGCCGCTTGATAGGCCTTGGCCACTTCTTGCGTTTCATCGTATAAATAGGGGAATACATAGCCATTGTCTTTTGCGCATTGTGTCATCTTATCCGGAGCATCCGCTGGGTGATTCGCAACATCATTGGCACTGATCGCAATAAACTGAATACCTTTGGCGGTATACGCCTTCGCAATCTCAGCTAATTTCTCATTGATGTACACCACATAAGGACAATGATTACAGATAAATAGAATCACCGTCGCCGCGGCTGATTTTGATTCCTGCAATGAAACCTGTTTACCCGATACCGTATCCAGTAAGGTGAAATCAGGCGCGACCGTTCCGAGCGGCAACATGGTTGAGGGCGTAACTGACATAAGTATGACTCCTTGTGTGTTTTTCTTTGCGAATCCACGCATTCACAGCGTTTAACAAGCGGGGTTTATTCTTGGGTAGCATGTAAACGTTAGCATTCTGTGTAAGCAGCTTATTGGGATTGACGACATAAAGCCCCGGCATAATACGTGCCCGGTAGATAGCTTCAATATTATCCGTAAACATGACATCCGCTTTATTTTTCAATAGATAATCAAATGCCATCTGATTTTTAGGCACAATGATTAAACGTGCCTTGGTAAGCCTTATCCGCGCAAACGCTTCATTGGTACCACCTTTGTTTTCGACGACGCGGATACCGTGACGATCAATATCGTGTAACGAATGAAAACGTTGTTTATCGTTAATTCGAATAAGGGGTACCTTACCAAAACGTGACACGGGATGGGATAACAAAAATTTTGCTGCACGCTGTTTAGACCACGAAATGCCGCCCATTGCGATATCACAATGCCCCATCGCCACATCGTAATTGAGTGTAGGCCAAGTTGTTCGAACAAAAACGACCGACTGATTTAAATAGCGGCCCAATTCTTTAGCCGACTCAATGGCTGAGCCTGTAAATTTTCCGTTTTGATAGCTTGTTAAAGGGGGGTAATCTCCGGTCGTGCACACACGCAACGGTGACGTCGCGGCCAACGCTAGCATAGGCATGCAGCATCCCAATACCATCATGATACGACCTAACATGCATAATCCCCTGCATTACATTTCAAAGCAAATACTATAATACCATTCATCATCGAATACTACCGAAACAAAGCAGCAATCCCATCTGCTGTGTTTGTTTCTAAAAGCAACTTCACGCTACTCACAACTAAGCCTGGCTCCTCGGTATACACAGCAATACGAAATGTATTAATCGCTCGACCACCTGGTGCATACAATGCTTTTTCGACAAGCCTAACATCAGCCACACTTACCGGACGCTGATATTTTTTAGCATTCGTTGTCTGGGTTTCAAAAGAACCGTTATAGCCGTTGCCTACAACTGCCTGAATCGTATTAATACTCGCGTATCCAACACGCTTGATAGCCACCTGCAGTATATAATGTGCGTACTGAGGCGTAGAAATCGTATAACCATTGGCTTTCAATTCAGCTATAATTCGCTGTTTCACAGGAAAAGACCATTCACCCGAATCATTCCGTGTAAAAACAGCCACTGTCTTGGCCGAATCTGGCACCGCCTCTAACACCACGTCTTGACTTGTACTGGTTTGGGTTTGAATACCACTGTACTTTTCAGCATAAGGGACACACCCCGTTAATTCCACGGCCACTACCAACAACCCTACCCATAACAACATTTTTTTCAACATACCACCGTACCTCATTATCAGTTATGATGGCAGCGTAGCAGATGTGTTAGAAAGGAGCAATAATTCACATGCAAAAGCAACTTAACTACCGTACACAACCGCGCCAATTCATCAATATCACCGCCGACGTCAATACGGCTATCCGCGAAACTCAAACAAACAATGGGTTATGTAATGTGTTCTTACAACACACCAGTGCCTCGCTCATTCTTTGTGAGAATGCAGACCCGGATGTGTTGTATGATCTTGAGCACTACATGCAACGATTGGTGCAAGATGCACACCCCGCATTTCGCCATACGGCCGAAGGCGATGATGATATGTCGGCCCATATCCGCAGTGTTTTAACCTGTAATAGTATTTCAATTCCGATTAGCAACGGCGCGTTGAACGTGGGAACCTGGCAAGGCTTATTCCTGTGGGAACACCGCACGCAATCACACCAACGACACGTACTGCTTACAATGACATCGTAACGTCAGAACCCATCTCAATATCCAGCGCTTGTTGTTGTGCATACATCACGGGGGACTCATAGGATACAACGGTGGTAAGCCCGTCTAATGGGTGCAGCTGAGCCTCTAATGAGCCATCCACAGACGCCGCATTTAACATAACCGTGTCACACACCGTTACCTTCGCTACTCTGTTCGACCCAATCAACGTAACCAATGCATTACATGCTTCGGACAAGTCAGTGGGGGCATGATAATCGCCGTCTCCTAACAAGGTTAAGGAGCTTATTTGTCGTGTTGAATCCTGCAGCTTTTTAAACAAGATTGACAACTCTCTGCTGGACAACCCACTGGTCATATCAATGGTTAATACAATGCTATTTGCCGGATTACCTTTCGCTAGTAAACCATATACGCGATGTGTTAATTGAATCGCCGATGCGCCGGGTGCTTGGATTACCCAACGTCGATGTCGTGACTGAATGGGTCCATGAAGAATAAGTGCAATAGGTGCTACGTGTGGTTGTAAAATTAAACGGCGCAAGTCCCCAACATTGATCACATCGGCTGCCTGCATTGCTTCATATATGGCTCGTTGACGCGCCGCATCAACCAAAACAGCATTCTCAAAAACAGTGGGGGTTTGCGTAGAATGCGTGTGTATATAATGCATTATGTGAGCATCTTGTGCTAATCCTTGCTGCATGAGCACGCCATGCACCATCAGAAGGTGCGCTATAAATAGGGCAACCAACACCGTATGTCCATCAGATGGCGGAACGTTTGCTAAATGATAGCATGCATTCTGGATTAGGTGATGAACCTGAGGATATGTACCCGCAAGATAATCCAGTAATTGCGTTTCTTCGTGCTCTTCAGCGCGGCCCTCATCTATTCGCCCTATTCTTCCCATAATACTGCTCCCAAAACAATCCCCCCATTGACACCGAAAATTGATCTGATAGAATGAGCATATTATGCAAAATAAAAGCACCACGCAACTATTATTCCATCATCATATCTAGCCTGCATCTAGGCTAGGCGTTCGTTCTGTTCTATATGTAGGTCACTCAGCATTCCCGTCAATTGACTGATTTAAAAGGCTTATAACATGTACACCCCAACAAAAAATAATAAAACACTCGGCGTGTTTGGTTTGGTGATGATCAACGTCATTGCTATCGATAGCTTGCGTAACCTACCCAGTAATGCGGCAACGGGCTTACACATTATTTTCTACTATATCTTGGCCGGTATTATTTTCTTACTACCCTGCGTACTGATCACCGCCGAACTCGCCACCAATCGACCAAAAACAGGTGGTGCCTATATTTGGGTACGCGATGCATTCGGCCCAAAATATGGTTTTATGACGATCTGGCTACAGTGGATCTACAACATCATTTGGTACCCCACCATTTTATCGTTCATTGCGGTTAATGTGGCCTACCTTTTCGACCCCAGCTTAGTAACTCACAAAGGTTATATGGTGCCAATGATCATTGCGATGTTTACGCTCTCCACCTTAGCCAATAGCTTTGGCATGAAGCTTTCCAGCTTAATCAGCACACTGAGCGCGATCATCGGCACCATCATTCCCATGATCATCATTATCATTCTTGGTATTCTGTGGATACACGATGGCAAGCCCTTGGCGATTGCCCCAACCGTCGCGAATTTAATTCCAACGCACTTCGGCGATAGTAACGCTGCCTTCCTGGTGGTGGTCTTCTTTAGCTTGGTGGGTATTGAAATGTCCGCTGTACATGCTGGTGATGTGAGAAATCCTAAAAGAGATTACCCACGCGCCCTCACCTACTCGTCATTAATCGTACTGATTACCATGACATTAGCCTCGGCAGCCATTGCAATCGTGGTACCGAAAACCGATCTGAATATTGTCAGCGGACTCGACCAAGCGTTTGCACTGTTCCTCAATAACTTTCACCTCAAGTGGATGATGCCAATCGTGATTGTGTTCATGGTGCTCGGTGGTTTTGGTGGCATGTCGGCGTGGGTCATCGGCCCTACCAAAGGACTCATGGTAGCAGCGCAAGATAACTGCGCACCGAAATTCTTTGCTAAAGCCAACGCTAATGGCGCACCTACCCACATGCTATGGGCACAATGGGCCGTCGTGGCGGTGCTCTGTCTGTTTTTTCTGTTTTTTAAATCCTTTAATATGTGGTATTGGATCTTAAGTGATTTAACAGCGCAATTGGCCTTGCTCTTTTACATATTAATGTTTGCCGCCGCTATTCGCTTACGTTACACCACGGAAAGAAAGGCCGATACGTTTCGTATTCCTGGTGGGAAACCTGGTATATGGATCACAGGCCTAGTTGGTATTGGTGCGTGCATCTTCGCAATGATCATCGGACTCATTCCTCCTACCGACATGCACATTACACACGTTGCCTGGTATGAGACCTTCTTAATTGGTGGCTGCATTGTGTTTAGTGTGATTCCGTTAATCATCTACGCAGCCACAAAAGCCAAACAGAGAAACGCATGCACCTAACAGATATCAACTGGCCGGATATGCAGGTATATATTGCCGACCCGGCCTATCCCGATATGCTACCCCAAGAATTAAGCGGTGTTGTGTATGAGTCTAACAACCTCTTCGTTGCTAAACGTCAACAACCACTCCCCACGTTTGCGCTGGATACCTGGCTCAATCCTCGGCTCATTGAGATTGAATCCATATCGGATGCCGTCCATCAATTGCAGCCGCATCATGATTTTTGGGCGCCTTATATTGATCAGTTTGCACGGCGCACCGCACTCATCGGCGATAAACTAAAGCACATCAACCTACCCAAACAATTAGCGTTTCCAATAAAGCCCTTACCGCCTATCGCACAATTTACATTACTCGATAAAAACACCGTGCTGTTCGCTACCGAACGCGATAAAAAAATACCAAACGGCCAGTTTAACTTTATTGAAGATAAAATTAATCCGCCCAATCGTGCTTACCTGAAATTATGGGAAGCCTTATCACTATTACAACGACACCCCAAACCCGGTGATACTGCGATTGATGTGGGCGCCTCTCCGGGCGGCTGGACGTACGTATTACAATCACTTGGCGCTCAGGTAACCGCTATTGATAAAGCACCCCTAGACTCACGTATTGCTTATCGGCCTGGCGTCATCACAAAACAACAATCTGCTTTTAGTTTAAGCCCTGATGATGTCGATCATATTGATTGGTTCGTTGGCGATATTGCCTGCTATCCCGATAAACTCTATCGCTGGTTATTACCCTGGATAGAAAGCGGCAAAGTGTCGCAATTTATTATGACGCTTAAACTTCAAGGCGAAGACGACCTCAACACCATCGCCCCCTTCCAAAAAATACCTAATACACGCATCCTTCACTTACAACAAAACAAACATGAAGTGACACTATTCCATCCATTTAATCAAGGCTAGGCTTTCTTAATACAGCTCAATCATAACGCTGCTTTGCATTGTCAATAACAGCCGTATTTAGCATGATGGAGCCTGCTGAAACAAACGGGGAATAACAATGGGCGCACCTAGACGACTATCCTATCTTGATAGCGGTCCCGATGATAATACCGTATTAACAGAGCAGCTGCGGCAAATATTCCTGGGTGCCTATACGTTAAATGCGATGGAGCATCCACAAATATCAGGTGCATTTATGCTGCTTGCGTCGCGACTTGCATCAATGACTGAAGCAGAACAAATCAGAACCTTTATGCGCGATAGCGTGAATGATGGTGCTCTGGCTGCTCAAAATACAGCAGCAATTAGCCAGATCACTGATCTTTGGCAACAACACTACCAGCCACAACCCGACCAGCGGTCTACGGTTGACACAAGCAGCGCTGAAGCCGCGTCAGTACTTAGAAATAGGTATAGCCAAAGCTTACAATGACGTGACCCAACGGGCATCTTGCCAGCGACGTAGCCAGGTGAACTGGCGTTTGCATAATTGTCGTGTTGCGATAATGGATTTTTCACGCATGGTTTCTTTATCATCGACACCTGCCAAATAATCCCAGGCCTGGCGGTAGCCGACGCAGCGGATCGATGGTAATTCAGGCGTTAAGTCACCACGTTTGTACAACGCCTCGACCTCATCCAAGAAGCCTTGTGCTAGCATCTGATCAAAGCGTTTCTCAATGCGTTCGTGGATCACGCTACGCTCCTCGGGCGCTAAGATAATATTTTCAAAGTTATACGGCGGCGGAGTTTGATGTTGTTCACGCTGCCAATGACTCAGCGATTTACCGGTTCGATAAAAAATCTCAAGCGCTCTGGAAACACGCTGTTGGTCGTTCGGATGCAGTTGTTGCGCGGACTCCGCATCCACATCCTGCAACTTAGCATGCATGGCTGGCCAACCTATTTTAACCGCCTCATCAGCAACTTGTTGGCGTATGTTTGCGTCTGCCGATGGTAATTCGCTATATCCTATCTGCAGCTGATGAAAATACATCATCGTGCCCCCGACTAAGATGGGGGTATTGCCGTTAGCAATCACCGCTTCAATTTCACGTAACGCATCATCACAAAATTCACCGACTGAATAACGTTCAGCAGGATCGCGAATATTAATGAGACGATGCGGTGCTTGCGCTAATTCATCAGCGGTAGGGGTTGCGGTGCCAATATCCATGCCACGATA
>NVSS01000051.1 GCA_002732805.1 Coxiella sp. (in: g-proteobacteria) | reverse complement strand
AAGCCTGCACTGCCACCACGTCATACAATCTGAGATTATTAGTGTATGAATAGCCTTGATGGTCACCGCTGATGCAATCAGTCTAAATCCAGCCACATTCTGCGTCACTCGATAAGGGCCCATACCTCGTATGCCATAAATCTCAGAGAGTCCACTTCGCCTCACAAACTCAGCCTGCTTGACTGCCTTTTTTCGTGCGCGCCCTTCAAGCGTCATCCCACGTATGACTATTTTATTGAGCGTCGGCAGATCGAGTGTCAGCTCCGCGTCGCCTTCTTTCAACTCAATTGCACCTATACCCTTCCCCCGGCATCCACCAAATAAATAGGGCATCGTTACATATCCTAGTGATTTATTGTGGCGAACAGATTACAATGACTTCTGAATTTATACAATAGAGCTGTTATGACCATTACACTGACGATTACGATACCTGAAGATTACCCCGCACAACGCCTGGACCTGGCATTGGCACAGCTGCATAGCGATTACTCGCGGGCCCAGTGGCAGCAATGGATCAAAGACGGCTGTGTGACCATCGATAATGACGTCGTCACTAAAACACGCTATAAAGTACAGCCCGAGCAAATTATCACACTCAACGCTGAGCTGGACGAACAAGGTAATTGGGAAGCACAAGACATCCCCTTGGATATTGTATTTGAAGACGATGCCTTAATCATCGTCAATAAACCCGCGGGGCTGGTGGTGCATCCCGGTGCCGGCAACCCAGACGGCACATTAGTCAATGCACTCTTACATTACGACCCTACACTCGTTACCGTGCCACGCGCTGGCATCGTGCACCGCATCGACAAAGACACCTCAGGACTGCTAGTCATCGCGCGCAATTTAGCATCACACAACTACCTTACTCAAGCCATCAGTAACCGCGAGGTTAAACGTGAATACCAAGCAATTGTACACGGCGAAATAATATCAGGCGGTACCATTGAGGCTGCGATTGGCCGCCATGCGACTTATCGTACTAAAATGGCCGTCGTTGACGGTGGACGTGACGCAACCACTCATTACCGTGTCCTCGCTAAATTTCCATATTTTACCCACATAAAATGTGAACTGGAATCGGGGCGTACACACCAAATTCGCGTTCATATGACGCATATTGGCCATCCCATTGTGGGTGATCCCACCTATGGCTACCGACGTGGTATTCCGGGTAAATTACCGGAAGACCTGCGTAAATATGCACTGGCTTTTCCACGCCAAGCATTGCACGCCTGGCGTTTATCATTAGTGCACCCAACATCAAATGAACTTATGGAGTTTGAAGCACCATTGCCTGATGATATGCAACAATTACTGACCTACATAACCCCATGATCCAACCACAATGGCCAGCGCCTTCTAATATCCATGCGTTCACCACGACACGTGATGGTGGTGTGAGCCTAGCGCCATTTGATAGTTTTAATCTTGCCTCACATGTGAATGACAATCCAGATCACGTGATGGCAAATCGTCAGCAGCTGATGCAACAACACAACCTGCCACGCATGCCAATATGGTTGAATCAAACCCATACGACATATCCTGTCGAACTTGCCGCAAACAGCACCACCCTTTCTCAAGAATGTGACGCTGCGTATACGCGTTGCGCCGATATGCCGTGCACTGTGCTAACTGCCGATTGCCTTCCCTTACTCGTCTGCAACCGCCAAGGCACCGAAGTCGCGGCGATCCATGCCGGCTGGCGTGGACTTCAAGCCGGTGTTATCGAAAACACAATAGATCAATTAACAAGCAGCCCTGATGATCTATTGGTCTGGCTCGGTCCTGCCATTGGTCCAAGCGCCTTTGAAATAAATAATGAAATTCGACTTGCATTTCTCGCACGTTACCCGCAAAATAGCGTAGCTTTTAAACAAGTAAATCAGTGTTGGTTTGCAGACATATATGCGTTGGCAAGAGTAAGCTTACAGTCACGCGGCATAAGCCAAATTTTTGGCGGTGATTACTGTACGTTTTCAGAGAATGAGCACTTCTTTTCCTACCGACGCGATGGCCTTACCGGTCGCATGGCAAGCATCATTTGGTTTCACTAATCAGGAGGTTGTATTTCATGAAACTATTCCGTCGTCTTCTTAGCGTACTATTTATTATTCCCGCCCTATCATTGGCACATGTACCCGTTACTTCAAACGGTCAAGTCATCGCCTCACTGGCTCCAATGTTAGCTAAGGTCACACCGACCGTCGTCAATGTAGCCGTTGAAAAAGTATTACCACCCTCTGCGCTTAATCCTTTTGCGCCCAAGTCACTCCAATCGAAAGCACCCGTGAAAGCACTTGCCGTCGGTTCAGGCGTTATCTTTGATGCCAAACACGGGCTGATCGTTACCAATGCACATGTCGTGCAAAACCAAAAATTAATGATCGTCACACTTAAAGATGGGCGTCACTACCGCGCCAAACTCGTCGGCAAAGATAACGGTTTTGATATTGCGATTATTCGTATTGACGCGAAAAATTTACAAGCCCTACCCTTTGGTGATTCAGACCAATTAAAGGTAGGTAACTTTGTGGCTGCTATTGGTAGCCCATTTGGCTTAACCCAAACCGTTACCTCCGGTGTCATCAGTGCACTTAACCGTAGCCGCCCACAACTCGAAGGCTACCAAAGCTTCATTCAGACGGATGCACCGATTAATCCAGGTAACTCGGGTGGCGCCCTGGTTAACATGCAAGGTCAACTCATCGGCATTAACACCGCCATCATTACGCCCATCGACGCCAATATCGGCATCGGCTTTTCCATTCCAAGTGATATGGTCCACAGCGTCATCGAACAACTCTTAAAATACGGCAAAGTGAAACGCGGCATGTTAGGCGTGATCGCACAAGACATCACCCCTGAACTCGCTGATGCGATGAATTTGAAAACTACCAAAGGCACATTGATTTCAACTGTCATGGCTGGCTCACCCGCCAAAACAGCAGGCCTTTTGTCGCAAGATATCATCAATAAAATAAATGGCAAACCCATTCGCAGCGCAGCACAGTTGCGCAACACGCTAGGATTGATGCGTCCTGGTACCGAAATTCACTTATCAATCATACGTCACCATGACACTAAAGAGATGACGGCCACCATCGGCGACCCAAAAAAATTCAAGCCACCCCATGTCAACGCCTTCCTTGCCGGTATGCGCTTACAAAAATTCTCCCAACTTGAAGGCGATGGATCACGACTCAACGGTGTACTCGTTACCGATCTTACCGATACCAGCACTGGCGCCTTAAGTGGCTTAACCTTTGGTGATGTCATCACTCAAGCGGACGGCAAACCCGTCACCAGTGTTGATACCTTAGTCCACCTGGCAAGCAAAGCTAAAAATGAATTACTCATCAAGGTCTATCGAGGTACAAACGCTGTATTCTTAGTGCTACAGCCATGACTAAAGCAACAAAATACAATCTGTTCATTATTATCGTACTCGCGGCTATCATCGCTGCGAGCGTCCTCTTTGCTAAAATCCACCACGCACCCGCCAAACACAATACACCAGCGGTGGTAGTAACGTTAGGTACGGCAACGTACACAACACTACCCAATGCCGTTAGTGCTATCGGTAATCTTAGTGCTATCCAATCCACTCATGTCAGCTCAAAGGCAGCGGGATACATTAAAGCGCTTTATTACACCGAGGGCGAACACGTACAAAAGAATCAGCTACTGATTCAACTCGACAATGAAAAAGAACAAGCCGCCGTAGATTCAGCTAAAGCGCAAGCCGCCATGAGTCAACTAAAATATAGCCAATTGCAAAAAATGTACCGTCGCCGCTTAGTCTCTTACGATGATTATTACACGGCCAAAGTGAACGACAAAAAAGATAAAGCCGCATTAGAAACGGCCAAAACGGCGTTAATAGAAAAAAGCATTCGCGCACCCTTTTCAGGTGTCATTGGCGCTAAAACGATTAGCATTGGCGACTATGTTGCACCCGGTACGGCTCTTGCCACACTCACCAATATCACTAAATTACGCGCGCTGTATGCTGTTCCAGCAACGTATCTATCCAAAATAAAACGTAATCAAATAGTGGTAATCACACCCAATTCGCAACTCAATCAACATTACAAAGGTACGGTGTCCTACATCTCACCTAGCATCGACACCCAATCACAAACCATTGCCGTTCATGCCGATGTCAGCAACCCCCGCGACGCACTAAAGCCCGGCTTGTTTGTCACCATCCGCCAGCAATTGGGAAAGCCCATTAATGTGCTAGTGGTGCCCGCAGACAGCATCTTCGCCTCCCTAAAAGGCAACTACGTGATGGCTGTCAAAGACAATAAAGCCTACAAACTACCGGTGACCATCGGCCAAAAACTGGCAAATAGCATTGTAATACAACATGGATTATTAGCAGGACAATCGTTTATTGTTCAGGGTCAATCAAAAGTACAAGCGGGGAGTACCGTCACCATCTTGCGTAACACATCATGACCCTATCCGAAATTTGCATCAAACGACCGGTACTCGCCATTGTCATTAGCCTGATTATGATTGTGTCGGGACTGGTGGGCTATTCTTACTTAAACACACGTTTCTTTCCCAAATTCCAACAAAACTTATTAATGATCAGCACCTATTACCCCGGTGCCTCCGCGAAGCTGGTTGAATCAAGCATTACCTCGCCCATTGAGGAAGCCATTAGTGGCGTTGAAGGCATTAAGGATGTCTACTCCACGAGCGGGCAAGGTGAAAGCAGCATTAATGTTGACCTGATGCCCAGCGTTGATCCTGATGTCATCGCCAATAAAATGCGTAATAAAATTTCACTTAATAGCTACAAGTTACCCACCAGTGTGAAGCCACCGGTCGTTCAAGTTGGCTGGGGTAATATGGATTTATTAGATATTGGCATCACCAGTACCTCACAAAATCTACTCTCATTGCGTGACTACGTAGAACGTTACCTCATCAACCAAATTGAAGAACTACCCAACGTTGCTGATGTCGAAGTAGATGGTGCTAATAAATACGCGATGCGCATCGCACTCAATCCTGAAAAACTACATGCCTACGGACTCAGTGTCGATGACATCAAAACAGTGATCACGAACAGTAACCTGCAACTACCGGCAGGTGATATCAAAGCAAACACCCTCAATTACCCGATTACGGCGAATACAGAACTGCATAATGCACAGCAATTTTCCGACCTCATTCTAAAAAATACGGATCACCATGTCGTGCGTTTAAAAGACGTTGCCACCGTTACGCTCGGGCACGATAGCGCCAGCCGAACGATTGTGCGTATCAATGGCCAGCGCGGCATTAATATCACTGTATTCAATACCACCGACGGCAACCCCATCACGGCCTCAGATAGCGTATTAAAATTACTGAAACAAATAAAAAATCAACTGCCCGCCGGCATGAAACTCACCGTGACGTTTAATCAAGCACACTTTATGAAAACCAGCATTCATGAGGTTTATGTATCGATTTCGATTGCTGTGCTGTGTGTCATCGCAATTATCTTTATCTTTCTAGGACGACTTCGCAGCATTCTTATCCCCCTCGCCACCATCCCGGTGTGCATCATCAGCACCTTTGCTTTAATATATGCGTTTGGCTATACCCTCAATATCATTACGTTATTAGCGATTGTATTATCGATTGGCTTGATCGTTGATGACGCGATTGTGATGCTTGAAAACATCTACCGCCACATTGAATTGGGTAAAACACGACTACAAGCCGCCTATGAAGGAAGCCGCGAGATCACCTTCACCGTGATTGCAATGACCATCACCTTAGCCGCGGTCTACGCGCCCATCGGCCTCATTAAAGGTAAAGCATCCCATATCTTTGGCTCGTTCGCCTACACCCTTGCCGGTGCGGTGATCATTTCTGGCATTGTTGCGCTCACCTTATCCCCTATGATGTGCGCACGTGTATTGCCCACTAAAATCACCTACACAGGCTACTCAAAATTCCTCTACCACTTTTTTAATCGCTTAAAACGCGGCTATCAACGTGTATTACGTGCCGTTTTACAAGTGCGCTTAGGTGTCATTGCGACCACATTAAGCATTGCGGTGGGCGGCTATTTCTTAGTGACCGCCATTCCTAAGGGTTTCATGCCTGCCGAAGACATGGGCTTTATGATGGTCAATGTCAAAACACCCAGTGGCAGTAACATGGCTTACAACAGCGCACAAGAACAAAAGGTGTATCAGCTGTTAAAGCAATTCCCTGCCATAGAAGACGTGAGTGAGTTCGCCACCCAATCCTTAACACAAGTGGATAATGTCTTTGTCACCTTAAAACCGATCAGTGAACGCACCCAATCCGTTACGCAACTGGTAAACGCCGTTAATAAGCGTATCCAACACATGCCCGCGCTCGATGCGACTGCCTTTGCGCCTTCGTTCGGTGGCAGCATGCAACACCCGTTGCAATTTTACGTGTTATCCTCAGGCAGTTACTACGACCTGTACCAAACTACACAGAAAATGATGCAAGCCCTCAGACACTATCCCGGCATTAAATCCATCGATACCCCACTTAAATTTGATAATCCTCAATATGCATTGACCGTTAACCGTGCCCTGGCCAGTCAACTTGATGTCTCTACCGAACACATCGATAACACCTTGGCGACACTGCTCGGCGGCAGCACCATTTCAACCTTTGATATGGGTGGGCACGCCTATGACGTTGACATGCAAGCACAAGAACAAGATTTGCATAGCCTCAACACCCTCAATAAATTTTATGTTAAAAGCAGCGATGGGCAATTGATACCGATGTCTAACCTCATCCATATCACGCCCACTTCTAAGCAATTGGTACTGTCTCACTATGATCGACTGCGTGCCGCCTTATCATACGCCAACTTAAGCCCGGGCTATAAGATCAGTGATGTTGTGATGTACCTCCAACAACATCTTTCGTCAATTTTACCATCACATACCACCTACGCCTTTACCGGTATGGCAAAACAAATTAGTGATACCAGTAGCAATATGGGACTGATGTTTATCTTAGGCATTGTCTTTATCTATCTGGTTCTGGCTGCTCAATTTGAAAGTTTTTTAGATCCGCTGATTATCTTACTTGCTGTTCCCTTAAGTATTGTTAGCGCCTTAGCGGCACTCAAGCTCGCGGGAGATTCACTTGATATTTACACGGCCATTGGCTTGATGACCTTGATTGGCTTGATTGCAAAACACGGCATATTGATTACCCAGTTCGCTAATACCTTACAGCAACAAGGTAAAGACGCGACCACCGCACTGATTGAAGCCGCTGGCATCCGCTTACGACCTATTTTGATGACCACTGCGGCGATGGTGTTTGGTGCGCTACCGTTATTGCTCAGCCATGGCGCAAATGCCAATAGCCGTCATGAAATCGGCATGGTGATTATCGTTGGACTGCTGTGTGGCACGTTCTTTTCGTTGCTCGTCGTACCGGTGATGTATTCACTGGTCGCACAGCTAAAAAATAAATTCCATCGGAAAAGACATCACGGTGGGCGCTGCGGCTAACGCCGTCTCGAGGGCGCCACGCGTCGCTCATACCTCAAACGCAAAGCCGCAAAGGTAAAAAGACGCTAAGGTTTTTTTGAATTTATCTTTTAGATTTTAATAATATATTTTTGCTAACTTTTATCCAATATAGATTAACAATAAATCTTATAATTTAAATTCAAGAAAACCTTAGCGTCTTTTTATCTTTGCGGCTTTGCGTTTGAGGTATGAGCGACGCGTGGCACCCTCGAGACGGCGTTAGCCGCCGTGCTTATATCGACTGCCCACCATCAATCGTGATGACCTGACCTGTCATATACTGGCTTTGTACGGCAAATAATACTGCTTGCGCAATATCCTCAACCTCAGGCGCTTTATCTAATAATGCATTTTGGTTATTCACCCCGGCAGCGGGCACATTCGTATTGGCCACTAACATACTTCCCGGTGCAATCGCATTCACACGCACCTCTGGCGCAAGCTCTTGTGCAAGGCTGCGCACCATTGAATTGAGTGCTGCTTTTGTCATTGAATAAATACTATATTGGTATTTAGGCACCTTGGCATAGCGATCTGAAATAGCAACAATACAACCCTTTGTCTGGCGTAAATGCGGTGCTGCTAATTGGCTTAGAAAAAAACACGCTTTTAGGTTTGTGGTGTGCATGCGGTCCCACTGTTCAGTGGTGGCCTCATCCAACGGCGTTTGCAAAAACAGTGATGCGTTATGCACAAGTACATCCAAACGTCCCCAAGGTACAAGCGCTTGCTCAATGATCGACGCATAACAGTCATCATCTCTAAGATCACCTTGTACAGAGACAGCGGATTGTTCGCGTTTTTGATTTAAGGTATCACACAGGGCCTCAGCATCTGCTTCTGAGGTGTGATAATGAATCACCACGTTATAGCCCTGCCCATGTAAATGGCGCGCTATACCCGCACCTATGCGCTTTGCTGAGCCGGTAATTAAAGCAACGTGATCCACGCAGGCACTCCATTAAGTTTCTTTTAATAACTCACAGACCATGTCTTTGCCACTGACATAATTGACCATGGCAACATAATTGTGTGAATTCTTCAAGCGCAATATTGCTCCTGAGCTGTGATCAAAATGCACCAAACACGTGGCCTTATGTTTGGGCAGAATTAGATTTTCACCATCCAACGCTATGCGCTGAATATCAGACAAGCGTTGATCTGAGAGTAAACGAAACACCATATGATTGGGTGTGACGCGCTCGCAGTTTCCTTTCCAGGGTGAGTGATAGTTATAAATACAAATACGTGTTATTTTAACGCGTGTCGGGTACGGATTTGCAATCATGATAAGGTGATTATCATAGCTTCGCTTTTCTGTTTCGTAAGATCCAATAGCACCTTCGCCCAAAATGAGCATCATCACTACGATCACCATAATCCCTAAGTACTTCATAAGGGAACTATAGTAGAATCACACTAAATATCAAGGTTAAAAACACGCTATAACCAACTGATTTAAGCCAATTTCACGCGCTTTTGATAATAAAAATAGACCTGGATCAGCAAAAATAGGCCCAAGACACATTCAATCGGGCTACCAAACTTGCTAGGGTAGTCCCAATTGAGGCACCAAGCGGAAATAGTATCGCAGGATGAGGATATAATATCGAAGTAAATAAATAAAATACTGACCCCCATCGACGAGGCAAAACGGTAGTTTTTCCAAATTTGTGGCAATGTGTACACCACGCCCGTTCCCCATGCCACCAGTCCTGCATCGATATAAATGCGTGCTGGTAAATTCGGCGTCAACATAGCGTAAAGGGCATAACCCAACCAGCCGACAATAAGCAGCGTTGCAAGCACATAATTAGCCGTTAGTTTTTTCTGATACGCGCCAATTTGGATGTGTTGCACCGTTAAGCAAATCAACCCTACGATGCTGACCACACGGTACTGCCACTGCATATGGCGCCCAAAACCGTACATCATGTCCGCTGTGTAACCAATCACGAGAATAATGTGCATCAAAAAGCTCAGGCCTTCGGTGCTACGTCGCCGAAGATTATGGATGACCTGTGGTAAATACAGTACGAGGTACACCAAAAAAGAAATGTTGAGTGCAATATTGCCGATTAATTGTTGCATGATGGTTCGTTACTCACCCGTTCGTGATGCTGAAGAAGGCGATTGTACACGTATTCTTTGGCCTTTTTAACTGATTCTTTCAAATTGCACCCATTAGCCAAATAACAGGCAATCGCAGTCGACAACCGACAACCGGTACCACGCATCGTTACGTCTAGTCTCTGCGATTCGAACCATTGCCCCTCACCCTGTGCATACAGGTAATCCGCACAATCCGTTTGCGTACCGTGACCGCCTTTTATCAATACTGGCGACCTGAATTGCTGTGCTGCTGTTTCGATCGCATGACGTGAGGTGAGCGGCCTTTGTAATAACGTTTCAGCTTCTGGGATATTAGGTGTGAGTAAGGTGACATGCGGTATTAAACGCGACTGCAACAGCGGCAATGCCTCAGGTAATAATAATGCACCACCCTTACTCGCTGCCAAGACAGGATCCAATATAATCGGCACCGTATAATCCTTAATAAAGTCAGCAACCACATTGATAGTGTCTGCATGATACAGTAAGCCAATTTTAATCGCGGCTACTGCATGAGGGTCAATGGCGCTGAATTGCTGTGTCAGTGTTTCTACTGTCGTTGGTGTAACCGACTGTACGCCTGCCTGCGTTTGAATTGTGTTGGCTGTCACCACATCAATAACGTTTAACCCCAGTGCTATTGCAACACGTTTATCAACGGTAATGCCCGCGCCTTCACTCGAATCATAACCCGCCATCACAACTAAACTTTGCGCTAACATGGGCAACAAATTGACGTTGGCTCATCTACCATTAGGGGTGCGTCCGTATAGGCTTTAACTGTCTTTGTAAGCGTGCCTAGATAACGCGTTAACGTGGCTTCAAAGCTCTCTTCAACCGCCTTACGGCGCTTACTCGCGCCAAAATGAGCGCCAAGGGTAACCGCCAATAAGGTGCCTCCCTCTTGCCAACCCGCCCAATCGACTAACTGCACACTCGGCAATCCCAAGACACTTCCCTTTAAGACATACAACGTGGCAACAATCATAAAGAGCCCAATAAAAACGGGGAGCACTGTTGATGAGAATGTAGGATGTGAGTGACCATGTTTCTTTCGAAGTTTAATCAGTGCTTTTTGCAAGTCTTTACCAATGTCATAATCAAAGGGCACTATTTCTTCAAAACTACCACCGTCTTCAGCCGCCTGACATAACCCGTTAATCGCGCCTGTCATCACGGGCAATAACGCATGAAGATGCTTATCTTTTGCCGATCCTTTTTTATGGTGTTCGCGCCGCATTGCGTTATCCATCAAACGCGACCGATGCAATAAGTGTACTAATCGTGTCAGGTTTCCACTTGATGCACGTTCAGCCATAAAGATTTCGTGAGGTCGCGTAGGCAGCTGTAACTGGCCTGCTAAACGCGTCAAGCTCGTTTCAAATTCCTCAAATAAATGCGTCATCTCCGGGAATGCTAAGGCATTACGCCGCGCACGTTCGATAGTTATTGAATGCTCACCTATTCTATTGGAACGATACCAGCGTGGATCAGCAGCCGTCGTGCGATCAATACCACGCGTCGTTTCATAATATCCCGGCTCACTACCTTTAGCGCTAACGCTCATAGAGCGATCGACAGCAATCTCAAGAGACGCTATTGAGTGGACGGCGCCATCAACGACACCACTCACAAATTCGCCCGTTACACCGGCAGCAAGGTCATTACTCGCCACAGACAAACAAAACCCTGCCGCTTGTTGTCCTTCAAAAAACAAGACTTCACCGATATCACGATCATCTGCGACATATTTTCCTTTACCTAGTTTTTTTTTACCGCCCGCACCTACCGTTACTTGATTGCATTCTTCCGTCGCTGTCACCGACGAATAATGATCATGTGCCGCAATATTAAAAACGACTTTAGCACGTATATTAGCGGGCATATCATCAGCGCCCAAAACCTCAGTTTCAATCACATGCTTGAGAATATCGACATGCCCCGTTCCTGCCTGGTCGGCCAACAAACGATAGCGCTCTAAAACTGCCGCCGCCTCTTTATGCCTACCCAACTTAGTAATACGAGTCTGCATAAACTTTGCATACATTAGGCCGTCGCCATCACTGTACTTACGTTTTCCATAGGTCACTTCAGGATGGTGTTCAACAAATAAAATTTTATCGGTTGTGCTCTCACGCAACGTTCGTTTCAACCAGGCTATTTGTACATAATCATAAGGCAGTCTATTAGTATTGAGCACGATAAACTGTATATTTGCATCGCCATCCTCACCACGAGCATCATGCGCACACGTTATCGTATAGTAGCCATCTTCAGGCATAAAAAATTGATTCATGCTTTCAAGCTGCCGCACATTGCGCATGCCCTTACGCAACGCCCCACGATTCCATTCCTCACCGGGCCATGATGTATGAATGAGATGTTTTGTGGCCGCACCTACTTTGCCACGCATGCCATGAACATTTTCTTCGTGATTTCCTGACACCAGGAGTACGTCACCTTCATAGCCATTAAAGGGTTCGACTAGCTTACTTTGTTTTTTCGCAGGACTAGCAATACCATCATCAAGCAAATCATAGTAAATATCCCCCAAATGAAAAATAAGATCTGGTTTTTTTTTCTTAAGTGCTTCAAGCACCGCATCCGTGCCTTCATCATGCGTCCAACAACCGGTAAATCCAAACGTAATATCCGCATCGCCGTTGTACGTGTAGCGTAACGTACGTGAATCCGGGGCATACGCTCCTCGTTTCATTCTACGCATTGTGTCGCCTCCTTTCCCCACATTCCTTGAATATATTAGTCTAGTGCTTACTTTAAACCATTTTTATGGTTAGTCATAGTGTGTGTTGGCAATGATTACTCGCGCTCAACGGTACGCTTGGAGGTGTCGTAATTTAGAACTACATAATAGTGACTATTAAATTGAGTATTAACCTAGGGGGTAACGCTTAGCCTAAAAGCGCCACCAAAATCAACTCAGATTAAATAAGCTCTGAAAATTGCGTGTTGATTGCTGCGCCACCTCATCAAAGCTGACATTTTTTAATTCAGCAATTTTTTCGGCGACATAGCGTACGTATTGCGGTTCATTGGGTTTACCGCGAAATGGTGTTGGCGTCAGATACGGCGAATCCGTTTCAATCAGTATACGTTCAAGTGGTACGCGCGTTGCAACATCTTGAAGTTCTTTTGCATTTTTAAACGTCACAATACCTGAAAAGGAAATATAAAAACCTAATTCTAATGCGGCTTGCGCCATCTCCCAACTTTCGGTAAAGCAGTGCATCACGCCACCCGCCTGCGCGGCATTTTCTTCTTGCATAATCGCAATGGTATCTTCGCGTGCATCACGCGTGTGAATAATCAGCGGTTTTTTCGTTTCAATTGCTAGCTGGATATGCAAGCGAAAACTCTCGCGCATTTCATCTAGCAGTTCACTGTTATAATGGTAGTCTAATCCCGTTTCGCCAATCGCGACCACCTTGGGTTGATTGATATATAACAGCAATTCATCCCGTGTGGGCACCTGCCCTTTGACATCACTCGGGTGCAGTCCAGCACTGGCAAACACATTCGGGAATTGATTCGCCACATCGATGACGGCCTGAGCCGTTTCTAAATTAATACCGACATTCAGCATCTGGCCCACACCACTGTCGTGAGTTGCTGCCACTAATTGTGCTAAGTCACCATCGTACTTATCCAGGTCAAGCATGTTTAAATGGCAATGTGAGTCGATAATCATGAGAGGCGCCCTTCTTCGTTATACTGAAACAAAAAAATGTTCCAGGGCTAATTGTGGATTAATATGGATGCCTTTACGTAATACCTGTTCGGTTTCATTCAGTGTATCCAACTGAGCTTGACACCGTGCCGGCGTAAAGCGTTCGGCAAAGCCACTTAATGCAGATGCACAATCACTATGCGTTAAGTGCTCTCGCGATACACCCAACTGGCATTGTCGTACATCATTAAAAATAGAACGTAAGATCGTCAAAATATCATAGACATCCTGCTTTAATAAAGTATCAATACCAATAATAGGGTTATCCCCGCGCGCAATACCCATAAGCTTTTGAAAAATCGTATCGCGCAACTCTAAAAAGTTCTTCTCGGCATATTTTTTTGCAAGCAACGGCGCATCGCCTGCCATGCGTAATAAACTGTCCGCTTGTTGTGGCTGCGCTACCTGCTGCTGTAGCCAGTGCAATGCCGGCTGGCGATCAGGTAGATAAAAATTGAGTTTCTGGCAACGGCTTAGTACCGTTACCGGCACCTGCGCCAAACGATGGCAGATTAAAATAAACAGCACATCCCCTGCCGGTTCTTCCAATGTCTTTAACAATGAATTAGCGGCCTTTACCGTCATCACTTCCAGTGGATGTATGATGACCACTTGGCGCGCCGCCACTTGCGGTGTTTGATTAAGCTTGTCAATAAGCAGGCGTACTTGATCAATCTTGATGACGCGGCTTTTTTCTTGTAGCGTTACCACAAAAAAATCGGGGTGCGTGCTTGCTTCAAACAAATGGCACTGACGACAAG
>NVSS01000050.1 GCA_002732805.1 Coxiella sp. (in: g-proteobacteria) | reverse complement strand
TTGTGAAAAAGCATCCACAATCGCAAGCCCTATTATCAAGGAAGTCTATAAGATAGTCGGTTTTAGATAAACACTTAGGCTTGAATTTTCCAATTTTATAGACATATTATTAGCAATGTTTGTACAAACTGAACCAACGCCTAACCCTGCAACCTTAAAGTTTTTGCCAGGTAAAGAGGTCATGAAAGACGGAACTATGTTCTATCAAAACCAAGAGTCTGCCTCAAATTCACCTTTGGCAATGAACTTGTTTAATATTAAAGGTGTTGAGGGTGTTTCAAGGAATGAAAAAACACGTTGTTTTGCTCGTGGCTATCGTCATGCTATTGCCTCTATTTACTTATGCAAAATCATCGACCCTACTTAGCGTGGCTATCTACCATACGCCAAATGAGAAGGTGCTGTCTCAATTATCAGCTCGGGTCTGGAGTGTTGCTGCATCCGTCATGAACCAAAAGTTTGTATTGCGTCAGGCAGATTCAAAAGCACAGGCATTGCAATGGCTGCAACAGAAAAAAGTGGATGTGGTTGTTGGGCCGTTAAAGCTTCAGCATACTACACCATCAATTCGTTACATTGATTCTTATATTCCAGATAGCATCGGTGTCGTTGAACCCGACCGCCAGAAAGTTGGATTTATTGATACCTTAGAGGCCTTTTTTGAAGTGGTATTTGGTGCAACGGTGGCGGTTATTTTAGGCATCATTTGTTTGTTTGGTGTTGTTCTTTGGATTGTTGAGCGCAAACAAAATAAAGCAATGTTCCCAAATAATCCACTGCGTGGGATTGGCGGTTCAATTTGGCATTGTTTAGTAACCTTCTCAACCGTGGGTTATGGAGATATTGTAGCGAAAACCATGCTGGGCCGCATCATCATGGCGGTATGGATCTTAATCTCGTTAATTTTAGTATCTGCATTTGTCGCCAGCATTACCTCTGAGCTGACGTATATAAAAACACACCAATCAAAATTGGTCAGTTTATCCCAGCTTTATAATAAAAAGGTTGCACTGGTGCGTACTGAGCCCAATGTATTTGATGTGGCGGTACGCTATCATGTCCGTCCCGTATTTGTGACGAGCTTGCCGCAACTGATAAATGAAGTTGCCGATAAAACAGTAAAGGCGGGCATTTCAAATCAATATATTCTACAGGACTATCTGAATCATCATCATAAACTAAAAGTAACGTTAACGGGATATAACGTTAATTATGGTAGTTTTTCATTTGCGCTTCGTGCACGGGATCCCCTAATATCAAAACTTACCAACGTCCTGTATACCATG
The DNA here is from genome assembly GCA_002732805.1 of Coxiella sp. (in: g-proteobacteria). Classification (GTDB taxonomy): domain Bacteria; phylum Pseudomonadota; class Gammaproteobacteria; order Coxiellales; family Coxiellaceae. The sequence goes on along the minus strand of NVSS01000050.1, from coordinate 12,937 downwards.
TCCGAGATAGGACGCACGCGTACGGAAATAACGAGCTTGCTTGGAACTCAACTTGCTTCGAAGCGGCCTTAGATCACTTTTGGGAGGATTGGGTTTTATCTTTTTCTTTGCCTTAGGGGGCTCGCCACGACGCTTGTTACAAAATGCGTTACACCCTGTTTTGACATTTTTGGGGTTATAACGACACTCTGTCTCGCATGAGTTGGTGGCTGCTTGAACGATGGTTTGGCTGGTGAATAGGTACCCCAGAAAAGCTAGGCTTGCGACCATTAAAAACTTCTTCATAAAATAACCCTCCTTGGCAACTATATAATAGTATAGGAAATCAGGGCCAAATTTCAACTATTGTCTAGTCCATTGATAATATGGTGATTTACGTTAAGATCACGTATAATGGATTCTATTAAATCAAGGATGTATGAACCTATGATACCGATATTGGAATTTCTTGGTGGCTGTATTATCCTCGCGATTGGCGCGGATAATTTTCTCAAATCGTCTATTGCCATTGCGCGCCGTTATAAATTATCACCGGTGATTATTGGTGTGGTGTTGGTAGGCTTTGGCACCAGCTTTGCAGAGGTTGTAGTTGCCGCTGTCGCCGCGTCGCATGGCAATGCGCTATTAGCTATCGGTAATGTCGTCGGTTCCAATATCGCGAATATTGGATTAGTCATTGGTATCGCAGCCATCATTACGCCGCTTGCTGTGAGCTCTCGCTTTATAAAACGAGAATTTCCCGTGCTTGTGCTGGTGACATTAATTGTGGGTACATTGATGTGGAATGGTTACCTTAGCCGCATGGATGGTGTCATTCTTATCTTAGTATTAGTGGTGCATCTCATATTCACGCTTTATTATGGTTCTAAAGATACCGTATTGAAAGAAGAGCTGGATGATGGGGGTATTGCTGAAGAGGAGATGTCATTCAAGAAGGCATTAATGATGTGGCCTGTCGGCCTGATTTTTTTATTTATAAGCTCCGAGTTAATTGTCGATGGTGCTACGCAAATTGCCGTTTGGTTGCATATGAGCCAGATGCTCATTGGTTTGACGGTCGTTGCTATTGGTACGTCACTACCGGAACTGGCGACGATTGTATTAAGCACGTTAAAAAAACAACACGATGTGGCGATTGGCACGATTATTGGGTCGAATATATTTAATCTTCTGGCAGTGTTGGCGATGCCTGCTTTTATTAGTCCAACGGCACTCCCCAAGACGTTTATGCATATTGATTTTCCGTTGTTATTGGGTTTTACGTTGTTGTTTTATTTGTTTGCGTTTTGGCCTCGTAAACGTAGCGATTTTAGCCGCATTGAAGGGGTTGTGTTGGTGTTGTTGTATGTGGGTTACATATGCTTGATGGTGTACTTAGATTAACCCTTTAAGGCACTGCGGTTAACGCCGTCACGGGTAGCGCCATGCATCGCTCATACCTCAAACGCAAAGTCGCAAAGATTCTAAGGCGCAAAGGTTTTTTTAAAGATTGTTAACTACTCGATGTATTCCATCTTTCATGAGTTCTAGTCCAAAATTGAGTAATAAACCTAACTGTATGTTTGATGTTTTTAAATATGTTAATAGCTGTTTTCTATGTACTTGCTTATTTCTTTCAATTGATTTTATTTCCAATATGACCGATTTATTTATGATCATGTCAGCGATATAGGATTTTTCGAGAACGATTGATTTGTATTTGATAGCCATTACTACCTGCCTCTCTACAATTAATCCTTTTGATGATAAATCAAATTCAAGCAATGCTTCATATGTTGATTCAAGTAATCCTGGTCCAAGATGTCGATGGATCTCAATTGCGCAGTTAATTACTTGGTTAGAAATTTTATTTTCATTCATGAAAGCCTCCTCATACCGCTCAAAGTATACCTATACCGATTTGGCTTCAATACCGTGTTAAATCCCTTTGCGCCTTAGAGTCTTTGCGGCTTTGCGTTTGAGGTATGAGCGATGCATGGCGCTAACTGTGACGGCGTTAGCCGCAGTGCTTATATCCAATATTTCATATATAGCACGAGTCGTCCAAGGAAGCGATGGATCCAGGGTCGATGAGCCCCAAGATCTTTAATTGAAATCTCTTTGGATTGGGTTAAGTCCGTATTAAACAGATCCACCAGGAATTTTTTCGAACTGGCTTTACGCACATTGATATCGACCTCGAGGTCATGCAGTAGGCTGCGGTGGTTTAAGTTACTGGAACCAATCAGCATCCAGTCATCTAGAATTAACGTTTTTGCGTGTAGGTTACTGGGTAAATATTCAAAAATGCGCACACCGGCTTTTAATAGGCTGTAGTAAAAGGTAGAGGAGGCCCAGGGCATCATAAAGACGTCTGATTTCTTAGGCAATAAGATACGCACATCGATCCCACGACGTGCGGCTTCTTTGATCCGCCGTAATAAGAAGTTATCTGGCACAAAGTAGGCATTGGTAATCCAAATACGCTGCCGACATTTGGAAATGCGGCGTAATAGGTTTTTATAGAGTATGCGACGTCGTAGCCAGGTATAGTTGAGCCTGAACGTGGGGTCGTGGCGAATATGTCTAAAGATATCGTTGATGCGCTCTGGAATGGTACGGTGGTTCCATGCATTATCAAACGCATGGGTTAGTGTGTCGAGATTTTGATATTTAACGCGTACGGACGTGTCACGCCAGTTGTTACCACCTGCTTCATTTGAAATATGGTCTTTGGTGATGTTCATACTGCCAATATAAGCAATACTGTTATCGATGATGCATACTTTACGATGATTGCGTTTGTTGGCTTTGAGGAGGAGGTATACCCACTTTAATAAAAAAGGTAATTTAATAATGGAGCGACTGTAATTCCACAATTGCCAGGGGAAGGGGTGGTAAATACGCGCTTCACCGCCAGCTGCTTCAAGTTTGCTGGCGTAGTTGGTTGCCCATAGTGGGCTGCCGGCACCATCCACGAGGATCCGTACCGTAACGCCACGATGGGCGGCGGCGCATAACGCACCCATTATTTTTTCACCAATAATGTCTTTTTGGTAAATGTAGGTTTCGAGCATGATATAGGAAGTTGCTTGCCCGATGTCAGTAATCATGGCAGTGAAGTGATCCATCCCTGATGCAAAAACGACCTCTTCCAAGGGGCGTTTAGGCAGTGTCGTTGGATTCCGGGTCTTTTTTAGCGTTCTCTTCGTCATCTTCTCGGCAGATCTTGAGGTGATTTGTTTCAGCAAAATCGAGGATTGATTTGTATAGTTGCGGATTAGACGCCTTAAGATTAGGGTCTAATAAGACACATTTATTGCCGTCCTTTGTCGACGGCTGAAGGAGTGGCGAATAGCGTATACGGTGACGGTGAAAAGTGGATAATTTGCCGCTCATGCGCTCGGCCCAATCGCTGGGTCGGAATTTCTCACCACTTTTTGTGATACCTTCGATAATAATTCTGGATTTCTTGTCGCTCATAAGTGTAAATATGCCTAACTAATTTGTGGTATTATAGCATCTTTGAAGTCGAGAGAGTATGAACTATGTCTAATGAAAAACCAAGCACTAATCGTGGGATGCGTGGGATTTATTTGCTCCCCAATTTATTCACATTAGCGGCCTTGTTTGCAGGCTTTTTTGCCATCATAGCGGCGACAAAACAACAGTTTGAGTCCGCAGCAATTGCTATTTTTATTGCCATGATATTAGACGCCCTAGATGGACGGGTAGCACGTTTGACACATTCGCAGACTGACTTTGGCGCAGAATTTGATAGTTTATCGGATATGGTGAGTTTTGGGTTATGCCCAGCCTTGGTATTGTATTACTGGTCTTTAGTGAATTTGGGTAAAGTGGGTTGGCTAGTGTCTTTTTTGTACACAGCCTGTACCGCACTGCGTCTGGCGCGCTTTAATTTAAAAGACCAAAACGAAGAAAAACGTTATTTTCAGGGTTTGTCTACGACGGCGGCGGCTGGATTTATTGCGGGCTTTATTTGGGTGTGTGCCCATAATGGTGTATCAGGCTCCAGCGAACACATGCGTATTATCACGATTATTCTGACAGCGATGGTTGCATTGCTGAAAGTGAGCACGATACGTTATCGCAGTTTCAAGGATATCGATGTACGCGGCCGCGTTCCCTTTATGACAATTTTGGTGGCCGTATTATTACTGGTATTGGTTTGCTGGGCGCCCGCCGATGTATTGTTTGGTATCTTTGGTGCGTATGTGGCGTCAGGTCCAATTATGTGGTGCTTTAATCGTATCAGGCGTAATCGTCATTAACACTCAATAACATTAACGGCTAAGCCACCCAAGGACGTCTCTTTATAGATGGAATTCATATTCTTGCCAATTTCGTACATGGTTTTGATCACAGCGTCGAGAGAAACATTGTGCTTGCCATCTTCAGCGAGGGCCAGCTGCGCCGCATTGATGGCTTTAACGGCACCCATAGCATTGCGCTCAATACACGGGATTTGTACGAGGCCATCGATGGGGTCACAGGTTAAGCCAAGGTTGTGTTCCATGGCAATTTCGGCGGCGTTTTCAACTTGGTAGATGGTGCCGCCCAGTACGTCCGCAAGGCCTGCGGCGGCCATTGAGCAGGCAACACCTACTTCGCCTTGGCAGCCCATTTCGGCGCCGGAGATGGACGCATTTTTTTTGTAGAGAATACCGATGGCACCGGCAGTGAGTAAGTATTTTATGATGCCGTCTTCATTGCCGTTAAAAAATAAACGGTAATAGCGCATAACGGCGGGAATAATGCCGGCCGCGCCATTGGTAGGGGCCGTGACGACACGACCACCCGCCGCATTTTCTTCATTCACCGCCATCGCGAATACATTGAGCCAATTCATTGCTTGCGGATGCGTTGGACTGGGTTTGCCTTGTGCGAGCAAAAACTTATAAAGACTGCTGGCACGCCGTCTCACATTAAGTCGGCCTTCAAGGTTGCCTGTGGTTTCGCAGCCTTTGTCGATGCATTGTTCCATGATGGCCGCAATATCAAGTAGTTTTTGACGAACCGTAGCGGCATCATGCCATGTTTCTTCGTTGGCAAACATGACGTCGCTGGTAGATAAGTTATGTGTTTCACACAGTGTTAATAAATCGGCCGCACTTGAGAAAGGATAAGGCACAGAGTCTTCAGCAGGTGGTGTGCTATTGTTCTCTTCTTCGCAAATGATAAAGCCACCGCCAATGGAGAAATAAGTGCGCTCGGTTTGGCTGCCATCCTTAAAGGTGGCACAAAAGCGCATACCGTTTGTATGGTAATCCAATTTATCTTTGTAGTTGTGGATAAAGTGCGTCTCGTAATCAAAGCCAATAGGTTGTTGGTTGAGTATATTGAGTTCTTTCGTGTCAATGATGTGTTGCACGCGCTGGGTCATTGTATCAGGATCGATATCTTCAGGTGTTTCGCCACACAAGCCCATCAGCAGCGCCCGGTCGGTGCCGTGGCCTGCTCCCGTAAAAGCCAGCGATCCGTACAGTGTGACGGTAATGGTAGTAAGGCTTTTAATGTCAGGCGCAAGCAGCTCAGCGAATGTTTTTGCGGCACGCATAGGGCCAACGGTATGTGAACTCGACGGGCCTATTCCTATGGAAAATAGATCAAAAATACTTATCGACATCGTGGGGATACTCCTGTTTGTATTGAGATTGTACTTGTTTTTGCGAGGTAGAGCAAAGGAAATATGGGCTTGTGGGAGGCTGCCGGTGGTGTTAATGTTGAGCTTGTTTGCTCGACCTACGAACAGGATGCGATGATGACAAGCCAAGCCAGGAAGCTTTCATTTTTTCAACTTTACATCAATCATCGTGCCTTGACGACGTTGTTTCTTGGGTTTTCATCCGGGTTGCCTTATATATTAGTGGGTTCAACGTTAGCGGCATGGTATACCAAGTCAGGCGCCAGTATCGTAGTGGTGGGCGCGTTAAGTTTGGTGGGCCAGCCATATACCTGGAAATTATTATGGGCACCGTGTTTTGATCGTTTCCGACCGTTACCCTTCAGTTTACGGCGCGGTTGGATCTTCATCTGTCAGCTCTGTATTACCGCATGCTTAGTGTGTATGGCCTTCCAAAACCCTAAGTTGCATCCCTGGTTTTTAGCGGGGTTGGCTATGTTAACGGCACTCTTTTCAGCATCGCAAGATATTTCGATTGATGCTTACCGAATTGATTTATTGTCAGAGGAAGAACGTGGCGCGGGTGCTGCTATGACATCGCTGGGGTATCGCATTGCCATTATCGTATCAGGTGCGTTGGCGCTCATGCTGGTGCATCGCGTGGGCTGGCGAGATGTGTATTTGTTCATGGCACTTTGTATGTTTGCTTGTTCCTTTATTACGTTGCAAGGACCTGAGCCGGCACAGGTGCAAAAGCGACCAACGCGTTTTAAAGAGGCGGTGATTAAACCATTTTTAGACTTTATGCAGCGCCCTCATGCAATCGTTATTGTTGCATTTATCATTACGTATAAATTATCAGACGTGCTTGCGCTGTCATTGAATACCTATTTTATATTGCATTTTCTGAATTTTTCCACGGCGATATTTGGCGAAGTGACCAAAACAGCAGGACTCACGGGCATTATTCTCGGGAGCATTATTGGCGGTATACTCTATTCGCGTGTGGGATTATTTCGCTCCTTGCTCTATTTTGGAATATTACAAGCAGTCGCGATTTTATTGTTTGCAGCCTTAACGCTGGTGGGAAAAAATATTTCCTTTATGGCGTTCAGTATTTTTAGTGTCAATCTTTGTGATGGGTTGTCGTCTGTGGCGTTTATTGTTTACCTCACCGCATTGTGTAATAAGCGCTATACAGCAACGCAATATGCGCTGTTTTCTGCGATCATGTCATTGGGGCGTGTCTATCTTAGCCCCTTCGCCGCTGAACTGGTAAAACAGATGGGATGGTTTGATTTCTATATCGTGTCATTTTTAGCAGGATTTATCCCGCTCGCAATTTTAGGGTGGTTGCACTTGCGTGGGCAGGTAAATACGGTTCATGCATCCGTCGTCAGCTAATCCGTCTGGATGGTATACAGCACATCACCGCCGGTACCGACATTGCCACCCGTGCCGGTGGTTGTTTGTAGCATCCAATTTGGATTAATACGGTATTGTACTTTAAAAATATTACCGGGCATAATCATGCCGCGACTGTATTGTATGTAGATCTTTTTGGTAAGTCTATCCCCCACCACAAAGGACGATTGATGGTCAACCGGATTACCAATCGCATCCAGAACAGTTTCATTGCGAACACCGAGTTCTTCAATGCCCAATGTTGATTTGATACGATCCGTTAATCCAGGGGGGCGATCGAGTCCACCCGTTGAATCTACCATCGCACTGGCGGCATCCATCAAAACGGACAGACTCGCCGCATTGCTGGTGCCGCTGGCATAGCCTAATACTAAATAGGACAGTATGTCCGTTTGAGATATCGTTGCAGGTTGTGAGTACAATGAAAACTTCATGGATTTAATGGTGCCTTGGATGTGCACGCCAACCTTCATTATATCACGTGATAATTGGCGCCCGACTGTTTCAGAGGTGGTATCAATGTATTTAAAGGCACGTGCATCAATGAATGGGTTTGAGGCGGGACTTTGAATAAAGCTAATAGAGGAGCCTTCCGCAATTACTAAATATTGTCCATAGGCTTGGAAGGTGCCGTTCGCAATCCGTATTTGGCCATTTGCCATGGTTGTTTGCTCAGGCGACATCGTCAGCGTTAAACCCCCCGTCAGTCGCGCCCGTAATCCATACGCCTTCAGATTAACATTTTTTCCAAGCTTAATATCCAGCGATAGATTAATTTTATGCCCTGGTTTAGGCTGTTTTGATTTAGGTAATCCGATATAGACAACGTTCGATTTGGGCATCGATAAGGTACTTGCAAAGGTAACGGGTTGTAAATTTGCCTTGGGTATAAAGACATTGCCTTTTATGGAAAGGCCAGTATGTGTCAAGATGAAATGGAGCGTGGCGGTAGCAAATACATCAAATTTATCATTTTTAATTATCTCGGCATCGTTAGCCGCAATCGTGAATTTGGTGAGGGCATACGGTCCGTTAAACGTGGTTGATCCTTTCATGGTGAGCGGTGCTTTATTGTGGGCATAGCCTAATAAATCATAAGTGAGCGTATTATTTTTGGCATAGATCTGTGCGTTAAGGTCATGTGCCTTGACATGGATCAGTGTGTATTCAAAGTGTGGAATATGTAGTTTTGCTTCGCCATTAATGAGCGGTTTATTGGGTGTGCCACTCACCGTAAAATGGCCGGTCATTTTACCCAGTGATATTTTGAGGATGTTTTCAATGAGGGTGACAAAGCGAAAATCATGCAGTAAGAAATTAATATGACTGATGAATGGCTTGCCATCAAATGGCGTTGAGTAGTCCGTAAAGTGCGGCATTGAAAAGGTGACTTTGAATGAATCTTTGACAGCAACCTGGAGATTGACGTCAGCTGTTAGTCCTACTTTTTTATTAATTATGAAGTTGATGTAAGAAGAGCGAATGGCCGTATTGACGATTTGATTATCCATGGGGTAGGTTACTAGGCCGGGTGACATGGCCATTCGGACATTAGCCGTTTCAATATCTTTGCCTATTCCTGTGACGTACGCATTGATGGATAGCTTGCTCGTGAATTTCATGGCTATCATGGCTTTCTTTTCAAGTCGAGTAAAGCTAAAGTCTTTACTGTGTACCGAAAATTCCCATGGATTATTTTGTTTCCAATCAGCTTGCATGCAGAGGAAGGCGCCTGTATTGGCATCTAAACACAGCGGTTTCAGATAGGCCTGCTGTGATCCATAGTAAAACGTAGTTTGCTTACGTAATTTCCAATCGCCGAAGGCATTGTGTTCCGATGTAAATTTTAAAATAGTTCCTTGCCAAGTGGTTCCTTGGTAATGAGCATTGATGGTGGACATGATTTGATGTTTGCCAATATCAATTTGTGCTTGCACCTTGTGGTTGAGTAATTGTCCCTTACAATTAAAGTGAATAATATCCAGTTTTCGTTGCTTGTAAACCAAGTTATTAAGAGTTATCTCAAATTGAGATTGGGCATTGGTATCAAATTTTAAATTCCATTGGCTATTAAGTTTCCCAATATCAAGTGCATGCAGTGTTAATTGATCGCCCGTGAGGGTGCCCGTTGTATCGGGCTTTGTTAATTGGCCTGTCAGCATGCCTTTAGAGGACAATGACCCACCGGCTTCCTCATCGAATTTATTAAGGTTTGGAATGTTGATTGCCCAGTTGGCATTCCATTGTTTATGAAAATGTAGGTTAGCGGCTATACGCGCTTTATCAGCGGTGATTTCGGTAACAAGATCAAACGCAGGCATTTTTTTGATAAATTTTCCATCTGTCGTCAAGGTGCCATTGATTTGTTTTGGCAAGCGCGGTTCCAGTAGATTGAGATCGATATTTTTTGCTGATAGGGATGCTTTCCAGGCGAGCATGGGGTACCAGTGCAGTGCTATTTTCCCTTGTACCATGCCGTGAAACAGTTTTGTATCAGGAATGGTTGCCGTTGCACCGTTCTGATCGCCACGAGCATGAAAGCGGGCATGATAGGTTTCATTTTTTAAGCTAAGGTCCACTTTGTAGTGTTTGAGTGTACCGATCGCTGTTAATTTAGCAGCTAAAAGAAAAGGTTTAATAAGTGTTGTACGTGCGACCAGGTTGATTTTGTTGGGGTGAACCGTGCCATCTATGTCAATGGTTTTAAGGTAGGCGTTAATGTCACCTTGAGTGTCTTGATAGGTTATGTTGGTTATACGCGCTTTATTGATATCAAGGGAAAAAGGTAATTCAAGCGGCTGTGGTTCCATAGGATGTAAGTCTGCTAAAAATTTCTCAATCGTTTCTTTAGTGTTACTGTGTTCAGTTGTCAATTGTGTTTTGTTTTTAAGTGTGATAATCGTGACGCCATTAACGCGTAAGTGATCCACGCTCAATTGCTTATGTAATAAATCGGTCGGGCTCCAATTAAAGTAGATCGTCTTTATGTATATGCGTTTGTGGTCGTGCTGATAGTCAAGTCCGGTGATGTAAATAGGGCCTAACAGCATGCCGCTGACCGATTGATACTGTAATTGTCCTGGCACGAGCTTTGTCGCGACGTAAAATGAAAATTTAAATCCGTAGGGCGTCAATAGGAAGCAAATGCCGAGCATCGAAATAATAACGAATGTCAGGATGATGCGTAACATCCATTTTACGAAAATCATAATTCGGGTCCTATGTTAAATACAATACGAGGCCATCGTTTGCTGGAGTGCAATCGCCAGGCGATATCAAGCTCGATGACCCCAATGGGTGACCGGTATAAAATGCCAGGTCCTGCACTTTGATTTAAGTTATCGAATAAGTTGCGATCGGCAACGTTACCAAAATCATAAAATCCTGCAATAAACAGTTGTTTATAAATACGCTGTCTAAACTCAATGCTGCCTACAATCAAATTGCGTCCAGGGCCAATGCCTTGGTAGTCGTAGCCACGAATGGATTGGGATCCACCCGCGAGCAGTTGGAGTGATAAAGGCAAGTTATTGATCTCTTTAATAAAGGTTTTTGCGTACATGAGGCGCGCTACTAATTGTTCATGTTTGAAGAAGGTGACAATGGCTTTGCTTTCAAGTTTTACTTGGAAAAATCCCGTTTTTGAGCTGAGCGCGGAGGGTGTGCCGGAAACATCGACGGAAAAGCGTAAACCGTTATTGGGTGTGATGCGATTTTTAGTGCTGTAATAGGTCACGTTCGCGCTGGGGTAAAATAATTTTGCATGTGTGCGCGGTAAGTTACTCATGTCGTAGTGTTCGTTTAAGAAGCTAAAGCTCAGTGTGTGCACCCAGCGCGTGTAGGTGTGGCGATAGTCAATCGAAATTTTTTGGCTTTTGCTCTTTCCGCGTTTTAGGTTGAGACGCCCCATGCCGGCTCTAAGGCTAATGAGATCTTTGGTGGGGTTGGGCCATGGAATATGATAGGCAGCCGTTAAGCTATAGTTAACAAAGGAGCCCTGTAATTTAGAATCAAAATAGTGGCCCCAGGAATTCACCCAACGGTAACGAAAACCGGCGGTACCGCGAATTTGTGTGTCGGTGCCGTACCCAAGCCCAAAGGTATATTCTTTCCGTTTGCGCATTTTTAAAATAATGTTCATAGGCGTATAGTAATTTACGGACTTGCTTGCTTCAGGGCGCACAATGACCGCATTAAAATATTCGGCATTTGAAAAATTATTCTGCGTTGTTTGAACTTTATGATTGACGTAATATTGTCCTTCTTTATAGACCATAAATTTACGTAAAAATTTCGGGTTAAACGGTGTCTTGCTAAAGTGTGTTCTGCCAAAGCGGTAACGTATGCCGGTATTGAATACAAGATCCACTTTGACGGTGTTATTGAGCAGATTCACGTAAATTTTATTGTTTGTCATTCTGGCTTTAAAGTAGCCTAAATTGGCCGCGTGCTCAAAGAGTAAATCATTTCCCGTATTGTATTTTGTCAGCTCAAAGGGCTGCCCTGTTTTGAGTGGATAATGCGTGAGAACTTTTAAAAATCTTTTATCGTGGGTGCCGCCGCCAATAATTTTAATATTGACTGCCGTTACCGTTGCGCGAACGCCGGTATGCACTGCAAAGCGCATATACCAAGTGCCGTTAATCCGTTTATAGCTTGGATCAATGGTGGGCTTAAAGTAGCCATAGGGTTGTATTGATTTTCTGATAGCCTCAGGTGAATCACGGTAGATATTGTAGAGCGAATCATCATTGATCGGTTTGGTGAGGTGGGTTGCTTTAATGTTTGCTAATGCACTGTCAATATTTTTTAAAATTTCTTTATTTGTAATACCCGTTACGGTTATGTTGACCAGTTTTTTTTTGACGGTATGATGTTTAGCACGTGTCGTTGTCTTTGCCATAGTTACGGGTACAACTAGCAAGAGCGTAATTACCAAGTAGCGGCTAAGATTACAGTTCATATTATTGATTATAAAGGAATATTTTTTTGCTTGCTACATTTTACACAATATATTTTTGGAGTATGCATGAGTAATACACTATCGGCCTACCTTAATTTCACTCGTAGCGAGTGGGAGCAGTATCGTCATGATACTCCTTTAGTCTTGAATGAGGGTGACTTAGAGCGATTACACGGTGTTAACGAGATCGTTTCGATGACAGAGATTAAGGATGTTTTCTTGCCTTTGTCACGCTTGATTAATATGTATGTTACTGAAACACAATCACTTTATACGATTACCAAGCAATTTTTAGCGGCCTCTGACAAACGTGTGCCCTACATTATTGGTGTGTCTGGCAGTGTTGCGGTGGGTAAAAGCACGGTATCACGCATCTTGCAGGCGCTGTTGTCGCGTTGGGATAATCACCCTAAGGTGGCATTGGTGACAACGGATGGTTTTTTGTATCCGACGGCTGAGCTCGAAGCGCAAGGATTAATGCATCGCAAAGGGTTTCCTGAGAGTTACGATGTGGCAAAACTGCTATCGTTTCTCGAGCAACTAAAATCGGGTAAACCGTCTGTTCAGGCGCCCATTTACTCACACCAAATTTATGATATCCTGCCGAACGAATATCAGGTGGTGAAAGGGGCTGATATCGTTATTGTTGAAGGGCTCAATCTATTACAAAATAGTGTGGTTAATCTCAATCAGCAGCCGCAGTTATTTGTCTCCGATTTTATAGATTTTAGTATTTTTGTCGATGCGGAGATGGCGTCCGTTCGTCAGTGGTATGTGGAGCGCGTATTGTATTTTTGTAATACCTCCTTTAAAGAACCCGGCAATTATTTTCAATTTTTAAGTGAGATGCTCGAGGAAGAGCAAGTTAAATTTGCAGAACGTATTTGGCGTGAGATTAACGAAGTGAACCTACTCGAAAATATTTT
>NVSS01000049.1 GCA_002732805.1 Coxiella sp. (in: g-proteobacteria) | reverse complement strand
ACGCGTATTTCACCCGAGGCGCCCGTGCCTGTCGTCAAAGTTCAAGATTCTGAGTTAAGGCCAGGTGGTGCGGCTAACGTTGCTTTAAATGTACGTGCCTTAGGTGCCGAGGTGGCGCTGTTTGGCTTTGTCGGCTGCGATCAAGAAGCTGATGACTTACGTACGTTACTGGAATCAAAGGGCGTTGTTTGTCACTTCACCGCGATTGCAAAAAAACCAACGATCACTAAATTACGTTTGATTGGCCGTAATCAACAACTTATCCGTATGGATTTTGAAGAAGGATTTCATCAGGAAAATATCAGTACATTGGTTGAGCAGTATACGAAAAGTCTTAAGCAAGCGGATGTTGTTATTCTATCGGATTATGCGAAGGGGTCTCTTGAGCAAGCACAGACGCTGATTGCATTAGCCAATACGGCTGAAAAGCCAGTTTTTGTAGATCCTAAGGGTACGGACATAGCACGTTATTCGGGGGCGACACTATTAACGCCTAACCGTAAAGAATTTAATTTGATTGCCGGCGATTGTGACACGATAGATGACATGGTGAAGCAGGCACGACGTATTTTGTCACGTGACAACATTCAGGCGATGCTGATTACGCTGGGTAAGGATGGCATGTTATTAGTAGAACGCGGGCGGCAACCTTATGTGTTACCGACACGTGCACGTCAAGTGTTTGATGTGACGGGTGCAGGTGATACGGTTATCGCTTTGTTTGCCTTAAGTTTTACCGCTACGTCTGATATGCGCAAAGCGGTATTTATTTCCAATACGGCGGCGGGTGTTGTCGTGGGTAAGTTGGGTGCGGATACGGTATCCGTGACGGAATTGCGCCGTGCGTTGAAGAAAAATAATGCACCGCAACGGGGTATACTAACGGAATCTGAACTGCAGCGTATGGTGAGCGATGTGCGCGCCAGTGGCGAAAAAATTGTGATGACGAACGGCTGTTTTGATATTTTGCATTCCGGGCACATACATTACCTTGAGCAGGCTAAAAGTTTAGGTGATCGCCTGATCGTAGCGGTCAACAGTGATGCCAGCGTGAAGCAATTAAAGGGTGACACGCGACCTTACAATACGCTGTCTGAGCGCATGAAATTATTAGCCGGTTTACGTTCTGTTGATTGGGTGGTTTCTTTTTCGGAAGCAACACCGCAACGCTTGATCGGTGACATATTGCCGGATGTGTTAGTAAAGGGGGGCGATTATAAGGTAGAAGAAGTCGCTGGACACAAAGAAGTCCTTGCTAATAAGGGTGAAGTAACGATGTTAGATTTTGTCGACGGGTTGTCGACAAGTTCATTGGTGGCGCGTATACAACGCATTGCAGAAACAGATGATATTAAATAGTAAAAGAGGGTGGCTATGATTGTTGTAACAGGCGCGTCAGGATTTATAGGTAGCAATATTATTAAGGGCTTAAATAAGCGTGGGATCACGAATATTTTAGCGGTTGGTGATTTAACCCAAGGGCATAAGTTTAAGAATCTTGCGGTTTGTGATTATGATGATTATATGGATTTCCAGGATTTTTTAGTAAAAATTAATGCCGGTGATGCTTTTTACGAATCCATTGAGGCTGTGTTTCATGAGGGTGCTTGCTCGACAACGACCGAATGGGATGGTCGTTACATGATGAAAAACAATTACGAATACACCAAGCAACTGTTTCATTACTGCCTGAATCGTAAGATTCAATTTTTCTATGCGTCCAGCGCAGCTGTGTATGGCGATTCTAAAGAGTTTGATGATCAGGATTGGCAACAGCGCCCCTTAAATGTGTACGGGTATTCCAAATGGAAGTTTGATGAATATGTGAAACCTTATTTGAAAACAGCTGAATCACAAATCGTTGGCTTCCGCTACTTTAACGTATATGGTCCGCATGAACAGCATAAAGGTGGTATGGCGAGTGTTGCGTTCCACCTGATGAACCAAATTCGCGATCACGGTGAGGTGACATTATTTGAAGGCTCCCATGGCTATGACGCAGGTGAGCAGCGTCGTGATTTCGTGTTCATCGATGATGTGGTTGCCGTGAATTTATGGTTTCTCGATCATCCTGATAAATCAGGAATTTTCAATCTCGGCACCGGCACAGCACGGCCCTTCAATGATATCGCGAAAACGATTTTAGCGATGCATGGCTCTGGCACGTTGTCTTATATTCCCTTTCCAGCACATCTGAAAAATGCTTATCAAGCCTATACGCAGGCCAATATTAACAGTTTGCGTGAGACGGGTTGTGATGTTGAGTTTACCCCGCTTGAAAAAGGTGTGGCGCATTATTACAAGTGGTATCAAGAGGAGCCACAGCATGCAGCGGTTGCTTAATCTCAAATAAAAACGCCGTCATGAAGACGGCGTTTTGATCTATTCTATTCTTTGCTCGTTAATTGTTTGCGCCTGCTTTGTTCGCAGCCTCTTGAGCACGTTGTTGTTGTGCTTCTTTATTTTGCTTTGAGTTGCTTGTTTGATTAGTCGACGTGGTATAACCTTTGAAGTCTTGATTAAGCTGGTTGGCTTTAGACAACGCTAAATTAGCCGATAAGCTGCCTGACATAGCGGTTTGAGCAGACATCGTTGCCAGCATACGTTCACTATCCAAGTGTGCTTGGAAGTTTTGCGCTTCGATTTCTGCAAGTACAATTAACGTTTGACGTTGCACGCTGGTGGCTGATGCTGATTGCACGCTGGTAAACCATTGCGGTGAGCTCACACGACGTGTTGCTAAATATTCTTGTATTTGAAGTGGGCTTGCATCTTTGACGCCTGGAATGCCCGCTTTGGTGCCGAGATCTTTAACCGGCGTACGTTCTGATATGATGTGTTCAAAGTTGTTCATTGCAACCGAACGTTGAGCAACCGAGGTCCGTGCACTCAGTAGGTAATCTGATACTTAGGATCATTCATAAGCTGCATATAAAGTGATACTTTGTCTTTCGTACTAGCAGCGGCTACTTTAGCTTGAAAGGTATCTAAATCGAGACCGTTGCTGGCATTCACATAACTTGTTGTGAGGAAGGCCAATGTCGTTTGTGCTTGTTGGGCAGGTGCTATTCCGGCCGCTATTTCTTTGGCAGTTCCGGGTGCGTATGCTGTCGGCTGAATAATGGATGAAAAATCAAACGAACCATTTTGAGGGTCTTGTTTAGCGAGTCCCCAGCTTGGAAAGGATTTAGGATACAGGGCAGCGAGTTGGACAACCAACGGGTTATTTGAATAGGGCGTATCACTACCGGGGATATCAATGCTGAGGCTTTTTTTCAAGCGCATATCATTAATAAGACGGTTCGATATTTCATCGGAATCCATCATGCCACCGCTCGTTTCAAGAATTTTATCAGATAACGGTTGTAATTGTGTCGTAATATCAGCATTTGTGGCCGCCACTGTATTTTGAGAATTGGCATCTTTATTTTGTTGGTAAGCGATATTGCCCATGGCTGATGTGGTGATACTTGAATTACCGCTCAAGCTATATTTCGATTTAATCGCTGCTTCAGCAGATGCTTGCACTCGATTTCCGACGACTTGAACATTTTGATTCAAGTTTTTGAGCTGTTTAATCATCTCGGCTTCTTGTGCTGCCGTAGGTGATGGTACGGCCGCATACACGACAGAGGCACTCAGCAAGCTAATTGAAAGAGCCGATAATGTGAATAGTCGTTTCATAATTTGTGTGTTCATTCTTCTCAACCCTTTGCTTAATACCAGTGAATGGTGTTATTTGTCGTCGTTGTTTTCTTAGGCACCGTAATATAACTGTTGTTAGCAGGAGCGCTGGTGCTGGATGCCGTTGCAGCCGGTGTTGTTGCTTGCGTAGACGTAACAGGCACTGGACTTGCGTAGGACGAAGGTGCGGGTGCTGTCGACCCATATCCCGATGTTGATGTGAAACTTGTTGGGCTTAAGAGTGAATCATTATAATTCACGGCAAATTCCATAACAGATAGCCCTTTAATGCATGAGTTTGGGTCCTGTAGGGTGCTGCATTGCGACAGACAGTTATCAACATAAGAGACGGTAAGCCCATTTTTTTCGGCAGCCGCTTGAATAGCGCTGTTGTCGCTATTGCCAAGTGTCGCTAGTTCAGCACAAGAAGGTGCTGCAAACACGGAAGCGCTAACGCCTGCTAACGCACATAGTATGCCGAGTTTATATAATTTAACCATTTTTTAACCGTCCTCTAACGCTTTTGTAATAATTTTAAATCGATCAGGAGCAAATACACGACTAATGAGACGCAAGCGTTCGAATACAATATTGCGACGCAAAAATATTCCCGCTAAATCCGTATCTGCTTTTGTAATTTCTTCAGCATGCATTAAGATCTTAGCGGCGGCACCGGGGTAGGCCATATCAAGACACATCAGTAGGCGTAGATAACGCCCTGTTTTGAGGTAGGTGCAGACGTCAATCATGTCTTTCTCTAACTGCAGGTCAATATTACCTATATCCTCTAATGCATCGCCTAGGCGCTTTAACGCTGATTCTAGCTCCGGATTACCATCCAATGTCCAATCTTCCACGCCTTCCATAAATGAGATTACGCGGTAGATCGTAGGATCTTGGTATTGGCTCCAAAATTCATGAATGTCACGATGGTCTAAGCTTGGCATGCTTGCTCCAATTGTTAATAAGTTACTTTGATATGAGTTAGGATAGCGCACTAACCTTAAGACAACATTAAGAAATTCTTAGTGGCCCTATCTATTGACTAATTATTTGGCTGCATGCTGATATGCTTTACTGGGCTGATCGTAAAAAAACGTTATATTTCAATTGGTTAATATACTTACCCCCTAACCTATTGAAAATAATGTGGTTTTTTGATTATGTAAGCTGCCAGCATGAGATTGGAATATATTTTGAGCAGCCATGTGGCCACTAAGCCTTTCTTAATGTTGCCTTAAGGAAGTCCTGGTACGATGCTAATCAAGTCTTAAGCTTTTAAAAAATATATCCAGGTGGAGAACATATAATGGGGATCAAGAAAGTACTCAAAAATGGTTTTTTTGGCGGATTAAATCCAAAACGTATTCTAGGCGTTGATTCATTGAAGTCACAGACTCAATCGTTGAAGGCTGTCTATAAGAGCGCGTTTAAAGGAACAAAATCAGATGCCTATAAACCTACGTCTTTTGATGACTGCTTGACGCATTATAATGTGACGCAAAGCGGTTTAGAAAAACGCATGCGTAATGCCAAATGGACGGTGTATTTTTGTTTAGGATTATCTGCTATTACAGTGTCATCGATGTTTTATCAATTTTTACATCACACCCTATCGGGGGGTGTTATGTGTGTTGTGCTGACATTAATCTTATGGATGATGTCATTTCGTGAGCATTTTAACTTATTCCAAATGCGCCAGCGCCGTTTAGGCTGCACGGTAACGGAATGGTTTAACAGCTTATTTAATAAATAATATAAATGTAAGGGGCCTCACATGTTGCGCAAGCATCGTTGGATATACAGTATCTTGCTGTTAGTATTATCATCATCTGTTTTTGCTGATTCGTCGACAGCCGTTAAGATTACGGCATCAGCAGTCGCAAACCATACTGATTTGTCGATGAATTATCTGTCTCAAATATTTGGCACGGTCGGCAATATACTGTCAGGTACGTCCGGTCAAATGCTCGGTAAGCTTTTTTATGACTTGAATATCGGTGTGTTAGTGGTGGCAGGATTGTGGCTCAGCTATACGATTGTGACCCTTGTGGTGAGTTCAGCCACTGAAGGCTCGTTTGTCAGTGGTAAAAATAACCTCGTTTTGATTTTCCTTAAAATTGCGATTGGTATGGCAGCATTATTTCCTTCCCCGACAACCGGTTACAGTGCGATTCAAGATATTGTCATGAAAGTGGTGGTGCAAGGCGTTAAGCTTGCTGATATGACATGGCAGCATGGATTGGATTATATCCAAGAAGGGGGTGCTGTTTGGCGTCCACCGGTCACATCACAAGATGGCGGCGGTTTAACAGTGGGCACGGCGCAATCCATATATAAGGGTGTGATTGGTAATGTCTTTCGAAGTGAAGTGTGTATGGTGAAAGCATCGGCCGCGGCAAGTTTGCCGGGGACAGGTACAGACACCGGTGGCGTTGCTAATAATCAAATTGCACCACCCTCATTAAATCCAATTGATAATTCAGACAACCAATCTTTTGATTTCCCAAGTTCACCTACGCAAAGCGCGGGTTGTGGTTCTTTAGATTGGGGCAGCGTTTCAGGTGCTGCTAATGGTGGCTCAACAGCTGAGGGCAGTTTTGCTTATCAGGCGACCTACCATGCTGTTTATAGTGTCTTGCCTGCTGCTAAAGAGTACGCTTGTAGTCAAGGCATATTATCGAAATCAAGTGTGTGTATGGGTACAACGCCAAGTGATGGTGCAACGCTCAATGGCGATCTTGCGGAAATGCTCTTCAATAATATACTGGCCTACGTCAATTCTATTATGCCGGTTGTGCAAAATAATTCAGGCGCGGCAGCACAATCCATGCAGAATTTCTTTACAGGTGCCAATAGCCAAGGTTGGCTGATGGCGGGGCGCTTTAGTTGGGATATAGCACATTTGCAGGATAACTATAAAAATGCGAATAGTGTGGGTAACAGTACGTATATGCCTAAATACAGCCAACCTGCAGGTGGTGACGAGAAGGCTAATGCAGACAATATCACAACACTACTTAGTAATGTCTGGGCGGATCCTAAAAATAGTGGGATAGACATCAAAACGAAGTTTGATAACTACTCCAATGCGTCTGCGGCAGGCGGTACAAACACGCCAGTGTCAATGAATTTGCAGTATATTTCGCCAATAATGGGGTCGATGTTTGCGGATTCAACAAGTCTGAATCAGATGTTTACGCCAGAAAATATGGGTCATGACCCCATGTATTTCTTGCACCGTGTGGGTATGTTATTGATGAATGTCGCCGGCGACCTTTGGATTTCGATGGCATTTATTGTGGGTGGCTTATACCTCGTTGGTATGTTCTGTTCAGGTGGGTCTGTTGATTTAGATAAGCCTATTCAGGGGGTCGTCGATTGGGTTAAACCTATCATCATGGCGTTTGCCGGTGTCTATTTAGCAACGGGCGGTATGTTGGCTTTCTATGTGCCCATCTATGCCTTCTTTGTGTTTTCCTTTGGTATTATCAGTTGGTTTATCGTTGTGATAGAAGCAATGGTGTGCGCGCCGATGATTGCATTTGGTTTAACACATCCCGAGGGGCATGATTTCCTAGGCCCTGCAAAACAAGCATTAATCCTCTTGTTGGGTGTATTCTTAAGACCCGTCTTGATGATTATTGGATTGATTAGTTCGATGATTTTATCCTATGTCGCCTTTCGCATGGTGAACTATGGTTTTGCTTCCTTTATGGGTGATATCTTTACGAACGCTAGTGTGGGCGGTCAAAATGCCTCGGTTGCAGCAGGAATGAGTTCGTTTATTAATAACGGCGCTGCTAGCGGTAGCGGTAGTATAGGACAAGTCATTTATCTCATTATTGCAATGCCTGTAATGATGTTAATGTACACGACCGTTGTCTACTTAGTGATTAACCAGTGTTATAGCTTGATCTATGTATTACCAGATTATGTGTTACGTTGGATCGGCGGTCAGTCGCAACAGACGGGTATTGGTCAGATGATGGAGCAGATCAAAGGTGGCGTTCAGTCCAGCTCAGGTGAGCTTGGTAAGGGCGCAGGTCAATCGCTTGGTGGTACGGCACAAGGGATGTCAGGGATGTCGAAAATTGCCAGCAGTGGTGGCGGTAGCGATGAAGGCGAAAGCGGCGGCAATGAAGACGCTGCGAAAATGGCCGCAGGCGGCGGCTAATGTGATCTTGAGTGAGCCATCGTATTTGTACGATGGCTCTTTTGTTTCTAGCCTAAAATGGGATGTCGTCATCGTATGTGGCGGTCTCCCTTTGTGGCTGCGCTTTTGCATGGCTCGGTGCTGACTGTTGATTTGGTTGGAAAGGTTCAGAGATTTTAAGGCTAAAGTAGGTGGTTGCACCATCTTTAGATGTTGTTTCCCAGGCAGCAATATCCAATACCTTTTCTTTGGTGTTTTTATCTGAAAAGCTACCTTTATAATCGGGTTGGTTACTACCCTCTGTTTTGTATTTATTTTTAAATAAGGCGCCGCTTAAGTTTTCTAGGTCTAATTGCATGTAGAGTCTCCAGGGTGGATTGTTTTCCTAATCGAATCAGGCATTGTAATTGAGGTATTGGCCTGTGCCAAACAATTATCGCGATTATTGTTGAACATGTTCCTAATTATTACAGTTGAGTCTATTTTGCGCATTATGTTGTCATCAACAGGGCGCTGTCGTACGCTTGGCGGTTTAATTGTGCCAACACACCCTAAGGAAAGTTTGTTTTTAAAAGAGGTAAAATTTGCAACAGCAAATGCTTTTTAGGTGGGTGGCTCACACAGTCACTACCCGCATGATGGCTTACTGACGGTTGCCGCCCACGTTCCTTTGCACGCCTTTTTAGCGATCGCTATTACATCTGAGCAATTCGTTGTCTCATTAATAAAGAAATAAGGCTCAGGATTAAGGGGAGGGTTCACGACGCCGGGGTTATAGCATATTTGGCTGAGACTCTGTGGAATGCACCTAGTAATACCTTTTAAGGTAGGCGCGTAGATGCGGGGCATTGTGTTGTTACTAGCGGCCGTCACTGCAAGCGTCTTTCCATAACGACAAATGTACATGGGATTGGTATATGATTGAGATGCTCCGGGAGGGCTCGAGCATGTACCGAGCACGCCTGATGGCACCGGAGCCTGAAAATTCCCACCCGCAAAACGTGTTAAGACGGTGTTGCCGGCTGTTGCTGCTACAGAGGTGAGTGACATCACAATGATTGATAAAACGCTTAGTTTCATTGGGCTATAATCCTTTATCTATGTTGGTGATCCCTAACAATCCGGGCGGTAAGAGTGTCACCGTCACGATTAATTAGCGTGCCATTAAATCAAATAGGCTGCAATTTCACTAATAGACTGTTCTTGACGCCGTACAATAGAATTAAGTGTCGTATCTTGTTGATATTAATAAAGAAGACGCAACTTGTCCACGGCTTTGCTATACTAGGAAAACAGTGTAGCATGAGGATCAAAGCATGACAGATGATTTAAAAAAACGTGTCAGGACGGTAGTCATTGAGTACTTAGACGTTGACCCAAATATATTGGAAGATGATACATCATTTGCAGCAACCTTAGGTCTTGATTCGTTGGATGCGATGGATTTATTAATGGCCGTTGATGAAGCCTTTTCGGTACGTATTCCGCCTAAGGAAATGGACGGGGTGGATAGCCTTGCGCAATTAGTGGCTATGCTTGAAAAGCATCTCAGCGCTTAGTGCACAGTGGGATCATTGCAATGATAATGAATAAGGCGAATTCAATAAACACCAAGCTATAGAGTACGCTAAAAAACCCAAGTGCTTGTAGTCCAATGGGCACACTAAAAAATAGAATCATTAGAAAGACACGAAAGCCGCGCACCAAATAGAATTGATGGGCGCGTTGACGTGGTGCTTCGTCAATAGGTAATGTTGTTAATATAAAATTGGGTAGCATATCCCGAGCAAACAGCAAACGTAATAACACAACGAGCGCGATGATGGCGACAATGACGGACCAATGATGCGTGGTGAGCACGGTGTTCATGACGTTAGATTTTAATAATAGGCCCAGTAGCAGCGGCAGCAACCCTGAAATAAAAATGAGTTGGCGGATGGTCAGTGAGCGTGAGTAATGCGCAATGACGACGCCGCCAATGGCAACCCAGCTGAGCCACCAGCTGTCACTAAAGAGTGCGGCAAGGTGATTGGGTTTGAATGTATGGTTGAGGAACGCCAGTAACGCGGGTGCGTGCGTCTGTGCTGTTGATAACCCGCTCAAGAGGTAACCGATCAAGCAAAGAAAGA
This sequence comes from Coxiella sp. (in: g-proteobacteria), assembly GCA_002732805.1. Classification (GTDB taxonomy): domain Bacteria; phylum Pseudomonadota; class Gammaproteobacteria; order Coxiellales; family Coxiellaceae. Next base: position 4,379 of record NVSS01000049.1, on the reverse strand, counting down.
GACTTATAATGAGCGCCATTAGGGGAATTGAGATAAAGAGCCCTAATTTACGATGGATCACTTTCTTATAAAGCTTGTTGGGTAGTTTGGCGACGACCAATATAAAGATAAGGACACTGAGTATCAATACGGGGACTGAAAAATAAGCAGGTTTGCCGACTAGAGCGCTGTAGAGATTAAAGAAAATAAGTGCCAAGGTGAGTGAGATAATGAAGTTCGTTGCTTGTCGAACCAGCATAAACAGCAGCGCCCAGGTTTGAGAGCCCGTGTTAATTTTAAAGAAGGTTCCTAATAAGTCAATGAGGGAGCTGTCGGTGCTGAGTTGTTGGCAGGTAAGGCGCAGCCCAACGGCGATGAGTATCATGTAGGCCCATGGAAATAAACCCAGTTGCCAGGTGCACGCGGTGATTGCCGTGGTAAAGGTATGGGGGCCAAAGACATTGCTGATGCCGTAAAATAGAGCGAATAAAGCCAATTGAAAAATGAATATCTTGGTGATGGCTTGGCGTCGGCTCAGTGAATATGAGGTGGGTGTGCTGGATTTGAAAATCACGAGGCAAAGGATAAAGGCTAAGGCGGTCCACTGAAAATAATAGAGATTGATGTTGAGGTTGGATACGACATAAGCAACCAGCAGGACCAGTAAGAGTTGTCCTAGTGCGGCACCTACTTCAATCGAAAAGCTCGATGTATGTATTTTCATCCGTTAGTCTATTGCGTTACGTTTTAATCCAGCGGTTAACACGGTGTGCGTGCGTTTTGATATTTTTCCTTCTTCAAAACGTTTGTCCACTTCCATTTGCATTGGTTGACCGAATTTTTGTACGAGCTCGCGTGTTTTCTGTGTGACACGGTCGGGATCAACACGCAGTAATTCATCACGTACGTTTTCATCGAATACTAAATACTCACGTAATGCAACGCGTTTGTCGTCTACGGACGGTACCAGGCGCTGCCAAATGATCAGGCGCATGGTTTCGATGATGTCGATGGTGCGGCCAATGCGTTCTTCTTTGGGGAAACTACCCACCAGGCGTCGCACCGTTTCAGCCACGCCGTTACTGTGTAAGGTAGTATAAACGGGATGCCCAGTGAGGGCTGCTTCAAGTACGGCGCTAATGGTTTCGGTGTCACGGGCCTCGCCCACTAATATGAGTCGTGGCTTACGACGTAGTGCATTACGCACGCCCGCTGCAAAATCAGGGACGTGCCGTGGGATTTCAGATTGACTGACAATGGACGTAGGCGCATTAATTTCATCGTAAACGAATTCGATGGGTGCTTCGTAAGTTATTATTTTGCGATGACTTTCGGGATCTTCGGCAAGGTCACGAATAATGGCCGCCAATAAGGTGCTTTTGCCCGAACCGGTCGCCCCAGTGACATAGACGACACCTTCTTGAGGTGCAATCGCCTTAGTGATGTCGTCAGGCAGGTCAAGATCGGCTAAATGGGGTGGGGTGGCGGGGATGGTGCGAATCGTTATTTGGATGCCTTCATGGCCGTCTACATGGATACCAACGCCATTCACGCGGTGACGATAGCGCTCGTTACGATTTGGACGCACTTCGTAGTGGGTATCAATGTCGGTTCCACGCATGATTTGCGTTGTACCATTAGGGCCATAAATGGCATTGAGGAGGTCACCGACCTCGGAATTTGACAGTGGGCGTTTGGTTACCGTATATAAGCGGCCATAGATTTCAGCCATGATGGGTGAGTTTGTTTGTAGGGTAATGTCTGAGGCGTTAATGCGGTTACAGAAGACGAGCAATTTGTCTAGGCTACGTGATTCAAAGCGCGACGGCTCATCGGGAAAGTAATGGGTATACTTTAATTTAGTGGCCACGTTAACCTCATTAAAAGCGCATTAATCATATAATACCTGATTAATGCGCTGTTCACATCTTATTTAATGAGAATAGGGTTCCAGTCATTGCTATTGGTTTGCATACGTGAGAGCGCTGTAATGCGTAACACACGATCATTAATGCGGATGTGATTGGCATCACCGGTCACACCGAGATCGGTACTCGCTACAAATGGCGCACTGACCATCTTCTCAGCGTATAGCTTACGATACAAGATCATGCCCATATAGTCGCGTTTTAAGCGGCTTAGATTGACATTAAAAATAGAGTTTGCTTGCGTTAAACCTTCTTTCCACCCTTGTTTTAAGTAGATATTCCACATTGTAGCTTCTGCTTGAGTGGTAGGAAGCAAGGTGTTATCAGGCATATCTGGCTTGTCATAGTCCATCCATAAATAGGTGCGCCAGGTGGGTGATGTTGTCACAAACTGCGCATTGCTAAGAATAGTATACGATTTAGAGGCCAAACGTAATGACGTTGCGCCGTCTTGACTGATGCTGTTGTCATCTTCAGATAAAACCGGCGGTAAGACATTATGCTGTAATAATAGCTGATTAAAGTCAAAAACATGGTCTAAATGCTCAACTTGGCCTGACAAGGATTGGTTAATCTGTAAGGCACGCCATGCCAAACCACCACGCGCACCTAAGGTGGTTGCGGTTTCACGAATGGCCTGAAGTCGAATAGGATTGATGGTAGACGAATCAGCAGGCAGGCTGCTTAATTTAACATAGCCGACATTAGCAGTTAGCGGCCCTGAGTAATCAGCGCCTGCATCTGTCTGTGGTTTGCTCGCGCAACCTGTTAAGAATACAGCGGCACAGCTTGTGACGACTAGAAACTTTATAATATGTTTAACTGTTTTAATAGTCATGCCTTATCTACCCCGGATTAGCTTACAAAATATCGTAATTCAAGTACTTTAGTGTGTGGATATACTTTAATAGTTGCTTTGTTATGTACTTGGTACATGACATTACGCAGGATATCCGCAAGTGGTTGGTTTTCAGCGTTTACGAGCACAAGCACGGGAATGGGAGGTGGTGTACCGAGTACACGTACACGGTAGTTGCTTGCAGCGGCAATCTTTTTAAGGATAGGTAATACCGGACCATTCCAGTCGATAGAGGCTAAGCCGGTCATACCAATTGCTGCCGCATTCCACGGCTGTTTAATGCTGTTTTGAGCTTTTGGTGTTGAGTTCGCCATATCAATAGCCGATAATTCTTCCAGAGAGCCTGACGACGCTGTTGCTGCTTCAGCAACTTGTGCTTGAGCTTGGCGGTCAAATGCAAGAACAGGCGTTTTGTCTGCAGTCACGTAATTTAAGTGAAGGTCAACAACACGCTTGCTGTCAGAACAACCTGCGAGTACTAATACTGCAGATAACAATGATAATTTTATGATTTTACTTAACATTTATTTCTCTCTGGTTAATGAACTTCGCCGGATTACTTTCTGTTGTTGTTTAATTTATACGCCATTGTACGACAGCAACCTTAAGAGAACATTAAATTGTGTCTTATGTGGGGTCATACCACACCTTATTCTCAATTAGTGCTTCTTTTCAATGAGTTAGCGGTTAAGTTAGGTTTGATCGTGTTACACATAACTTCTTACGGCTTGCTTTATGGGTTAGGCCCCCGCCTCTTTGAGCAAATAATTATCATTAGATAAGTAATGTTTAACACGATCAAACCTAACTTAACCGCTAACTCATTGAAAAGAGGCATTAATTGAGAATAAGGTGTGGTATGACCCCACTACTTAATGTTTTCTTAAGGTTCTGTGGGTATACTACTGTACATGGCAAGAACAATTAATGAAGCGCATTGGCGAGACTCGGCACGTCCCATTAGATTTTTTATCTGGGATGGCAAGCTCGCGTTCCCGATTATCCTACCGCTCATGTATGCGCGTAGCTGGTGGACATGGGGTATCGCTTTGTTTGCAATAATCTTTTTCAGCATATTGAATCGTTATGGCTTTTCGCCGATCGTATTCTTACGCTGGTTACGTACAAAAATAGCGGGTAAGCGTAAGCTAGTTACCCCGGTATGGGAGTAATTGTGGAAGAACTTCAGACAAATTTAGGCGTGATTGCAAAGCACATAGGTGTCACCTTTACACTTAAAGGTAGCCCTATTACGACCAATGAAATGTTTTCACAAACTGGACTCCTTCCAGGCCTTGCTAAGCGTGCCGATCAATTGGCATCACTGTGCTTTGGCTATGGTCTAGGCTCAACCTACGAAGATGTCGAAAAATCATTGCTCGGTAACTCCGTGTCATTCGATACCTTTACCCCCGATATTCTCAGGACTTTTTGTATCGTCGATGTTTTGTATGAAATCGTGCGAAACAGCCCCGAAAAGCAGGTGGTTTCTCTCGACGAATTGATGTACGACTAGTATCGTAACTCATTGATTTAATGGTGGGCCGTCCGCGACTCGAACGCGGGACCAATGGATTAAAAGTCCACTGCTCTACCAACTGAGCTAACGGCCC
>NVSS01000048.1 GCA_002732805.1 Coxiella sp. (in: g-proteobacteria) | reverse complement strand
AATCACAGCACTGAAATGGCCTGCCGTAAAAAAGGCATCCATCGCGGCTGTATCGCTAACGGAGAGTTGTTGGAAATGTAAGTTGGGGTAACGTTTACACAGTTGAAGAAGCTGTGCGTCTGGATCTTGTAAATCAACGAGTGTAACGCGGTAGTCTTTAGTACGTGCGAGTAATACACCGACAAATCGGCCAATATTACCCGCACCACACACACAAATCGACCTCACGCATCATCTCCCTATGATGTAGTGTCAAATAATGAAGATTATGCCATCTGGCTTAACGACACCAATGCACCTTGATCCGCACGAACTAATGACTGCCATTTTGACAGGTTTTTCTTAAGCTCGACCTGCGCCAATTTCAGTTTTAATTTATGCGCTTTAAGCTGCACGCGGTAGTCATCCATTTTACCTTTCATGGCTTTAATTTGACCCTGTTGCAACTGTTTATAACTTTCTTTTAGCTCATTGATATGCTCAATCTGCTCGAGGATTTGGTTATAAACCGGTTTCACAAATTCATTCACCTGTGTCATAAACTGCTCAGAGTAACGGCTAATCTTCTTCATGATATCCGCTTCTTGCTTAAGGAGGCGGTAACGTAAAATACGCTGTTCATCCACACGCTTCAACCCTGATGCAAGACCCACATACGATAACGAACGAATAATCCACTTCGTAGGGTCGTATTGATAAAAACGAATACCGTTACGGTAATCTAGTGGAAATTGATGATGGAAGTTGTGGTACCCTTCACCAAACGTAAAAAATGCGGTTATCCAGTTATCACGTGCTGTTTGTTTATCTGAATACTTGCGCTCACCAAACACATGACAAACCGAATTAATAGCAAACGTCGTATGATGGTTAAGTACAATTCTTAAGAAACCACCGAGGATTAAGCCACCCCACATATCACCCCACAAGGAACCCAATAACATGGGCAAACCAAAGCCCATAATTATTGCGATCGGCACGTAGAATTTATGCTGGTATTTAATAATAGGATCTTTAGCCAACTCCTCAACGTTTGAATAATCACGCTTTGAGCCATCCAGTGTAAACAACCAACCCATGTGCGCATACCAAAAACCTTCGCTAATGCTGTAAGGGTCTTTCTCAGTATCCGTATAAAGGTGATGATTACGATGATCAGTACACCACTCTAATATAGAGCCTTGGAACGTAGCCGCTCCAAACAACGCTAACAGAAACCTGACAGGCCATGCCGCCTTATAGCTGCGATGCGAGAACAATCGATGGTAACCCACTGTTATTGAGAAACCGCCGGCACATAATAAACAAAATGCCATAATCCACGTTGCTAACCGCATGTCACCGGTATGAATCAAGTAGATAAGACCACCAATACCAACAATAGGCGTTAGCAATAAAATGAAAGAAACGTTTATCCAATTGATTTTCTTTAAAAAATTCATATTTTCTCCCCTGTTTAGAACAGTATATAGGATGTACATTAAGGAAAACTTAAAAACATCTTATCAGGCCTTCATCATTTAGGCAAAATTACGGAGTAAATTACGGAGTATTAATAAGTTAAACGAGGTGGCCCACACTCATGAATGCATCTTGATAATACTATCTTTTAGGTGTATAGTGGGCGCCTATCAGTTCACAGGAGCAATCAGATGATGACCCTACTCTATCACGTCCTATTAGGAACACCTTGGTGGGTATACTTGGTTTTTGCGATCTGCATAAAGCGCGGCGTCGCAGCATTACACACATCTGAGGTCAATGTGTGGCGCATGGCAATCCTACCCGCCGCCTTCCTTATCATGGGCTTTAGCACGTTGATGCAACTGACCACGGCAGCAGCGTACTTTTTGCCACTCTACCTCGTTACATTAATCAGTGGCACCATCGTAGGCTATCATCTGACACAACGCTTATCAGTTAAAGCATCTCCGCGTTTACATCATGTGATCATCGAAGGCAGTATCCAACTCCTCATTAGTATCATCGCTATTTTCATTGTGAAATATGCGGAAGGCGTCGTGTTTTCGCTATACCCAATTGCAGCAGGTATCACGTCCACCACGGTCCTTGTATTTATCCTCGGCTCAATCGCTACCGGTGTTTTCATCGGGCGCTTTATACGCTATCTTAGTGCAGCACAGTTACGCGAGGCACACCATGGCACGAGTTAATAAATCACAATACGCAATCTTAGGCTGCCTGACTATCAAGCCTTTGTCCGCCTATGAAATGAAAGCATTGATGGATCGCAGCACCCAGTTTTTTTGGAGTGAGCGTGAAGGACAACTGTACCCTACACTTAAAAAACTGGTGACTAACAACTGGGTGACGTATACGGAAGAAGCCGCACAAAAAGTAGGGCTTAAAAAAATTTACGTTATTACTGCTGAAGGCAAGCAAGCATTTGATCAATGGTTTGTAAGCGAAATGGCACCACCGGTCGAGCGTAATGAATTACTACTACGTTTATTCTTTGCAAAATCACAACACGAAGGTGCTGCTAAACTATTACTCGAACAAGCGCGCCAACGCTATCAGAACGAACTCGATAAATTAAACGCGATGCACCACTACCTGAAACAACAGCAAGCAAAGGGCATTGATATTACCTATTATGAAATGACACTTGAGCATGGATTAACCATTGCCCAGGCCGAAATAAATTGGTGCCAAGCTATGCTGAAAAAACACTAAAAAATTAATTACAAATGTTAAGAAAACCTTAATATTACGCAAGTATAGTCATTAGTAGTTGGTAATTATGTGAGATTGTAATTTGATACATACATTATATCCACACATCGCAAACATGCTTCAGCTGCACACAACGGCTACCACCTCGCTATTCGCGTTACCCTCTCAATTACTTTGTGTCCACTACCATGCCATTACCGTTTTCCTCAAAGCCTATCTAAATACGGATACGCCACCGCCAGGTCGACGTCATCACTTCAAACAACTCAAAATGCCGGATCTTATATCCGGTATTTTTTTATGGCGCCAATGGTGGGGATACCACTTCGTTAAAACCTAACAGCTCTCTCTTACTTCAAACTAAATAACAAAAAAAATAAACTTGATTCATCCTTGAGGGAGAACACTCATGTCCAGAAAAGATAAAAGACCCACCGATACACACAGTCAACTCGCGTTAGCTAAAGGCATTGCCGGTAATGTTGCTGGTGCAACACGCGCGCCAGAAGCCTCCGGCGCAAAACTATCATCACGACTCGATCAATCCGCTGAACTTACCAAAACGAAATACACAACAATACTGGAGGGAACGTCCACTTATCAACAAATTGCCAATACGCTAAGAGACGGAAAATCTGCTAAACGTGATAATCCGAATGAGCACTATAGCACGTCTACTCGTTATCATTGGTTTAATTTATTTTTAAGCCTCCAGTTTGACATCACGCGATTTGGTAAGCAGTTAATACACAAAACAGACATGGCCAATAATGAGTTCTATCACCTTGCTATAACACATTACGGTGAGCTAACAACCGACTCTCGATTTAATTTAGCATTGGTATCAAAATTAGGGTTTAATGAACTCCTCAGCACGGGAGTTCACTTAAGCTCTGAACAATGGACTACGCTCATGCAACAAGCACGCTACGCGGACGTACGCTGGAGTGATCGTGAAGGAAAACCACTTGCTGAATTCAATGTGTTCTTTAATGTCTTAGCGCCAAACAACCAAAGAACACTTAAATCTGCCATGCATAACTTAGCGCAACAAGAAGCGCATATGCTTGAACGATTTATAGCTTACTTCGATATAAACACAATTGAGGAATGGCACCAGCTTACCGATAACGCCACGTTCACTCATCCACTACTCCGCACGATGGAAACATCGTATTCTGACTTTGCGATGTTAATGAGCCAGCTTAAAACCACCACTAAACGTACACTATTGGCGATACACCCCTATGTCACCGATGAACTTTGGGCAGAACCAGGATTAAATCTGGAGGATTTAAAAGTAGATGATTTTGAACGTATCATTACCCAAGATGTAGAAACACACCGTGCTAATCACCCGGTGTTTAGTCATATCATAGCGCGCTTCTTTACACCCATCATTGTGCAAGCAAGCCGCCTATTAGATCTACTCGAGTCATCAAATAGCCTTCAAGCATTATTTCGACTTAATGATACATTCCAAACGGTGGTGACGCATGCCGCTACGCGTGTTGCTTATGACGCCAATCGAGCAGCAGAAGCGCCCGTCGCCTATCATGAGCAAGAGGACTACGTGGTACCCGAAGATGGCGCAACACGCTCAGAAAGAAGCGCTGTGATTAAACCACCAACCTTTACCAGCATGATCACCGCAGCGGAATTATTTGAGCAACGCGCTCAATACCGTATCGCCGTACATCAATATTGCCGGGCCTTTTCGCTACCCAATCAAAATAAGCCGCCGGCACTTATGATGCACATTGCCGAACTGGCTACCGTACACCGTACTGAGACTGCCTATATAGCAGTGATACGTTTGCTCGACAATTGCATACGGGATGAGCTATCAGAGTGGCATACACACCGCGATCCCATCGGCGATTTACAACAACTATTGGCCATGGAAAACCATCGAAAAATACTTTGCGACCTGACGCGGCCACGAATGCAGTGGCAAGTAACGGAGCCACTTAACCGCGCACTCTTAAACACAACGGTAACGCTTAAGTTGCAAGCCGGACAAGATTTAGGAGCGGGAAATCAATTAGAAGCACTTATTGGCGTGTGGACAATTGTTCAGCAGCTCTACCGAGAAGGTAGCGATGAATGGCTTAAAGCAACCTTACAGATCGCCGACATCATACCGGATGACCTTGTACGTAATGCGCGACTTCAACAAACACTAACGCGACTGAGCAGTGGGCCTGAACGCGTGAGCAACTCAATTTTGTTAACGCGTGTCTTTCTCGAGCTGCGCACCAATCCAGACCCGGACATCGTAGGCTGCTTCAGCTATCAGCAGCAAGTTCCTTCTACCTTGTTTTGTTGCATACCAACAACCCGTAATGTAAGTGCCGTTCGAGACGGCATGCTGAGACCACTTAAGCGGTTGTTACGTAACTCAATAGCCGACAGAGCTCATATATTAGAACAACTCAATGACCGCATCAGTCCGCTGGCGTTTACGGAAGCGGATATTGATACCCTCAATATTAAACTTGGGCTAATTGCTCCTGCGCCCGCCATTAACGATCAAACACCCTTACTATGGCAACAACAACACGCAAGTGCGCCTCCTGTAGATCCACCAGCATATACAAAACGATAATCTGACGCCCTCGCAATGGGGGCTTTTTTTTAAAAAAATGTAACTCCAGTGTTACACAAAGTAACATAACTTAATGTCAGCACATACCGACTAGATACTAATATTTAATGGTTGAGAAACCCTTAATATTATGCAAGTATAGTCATTATTAGTTGGTAATTAAGTGAGGTTGGGATTTGATACATACATTATATCCACACATCGTAAACGTTCTTCAGCTGCACACAACGGCTACCACCTCGCTATTCGCGTTACCCTCTCAATTACTTTGTGTCCACTACTATGCCATTACCGCCTTCCTCAAAGCCTATCTAAATACGGATACACCGCCGCCAGGTCGACGTTATCGCTTCAAACAACTCAAAATGCCGGATCTTATATCCGGTATTTTTTTATGGCGCCAATGGTGGGGTTACCACTTCGTTAAAACTTAATCGTTTTCTCTTACTTCATACGATATAACAACAAAAAACATACTTGATTTATACTTGTAGGAGAACGCTTATGTCCAGAACAGAAAAACGAACGGGCACACGATTTCATTTGGCGCTGGCAACAAAATCTGGCTTTGATAAACTCATCATGGGACCTTACTTAAGAACACCACAATGGATCTCATTGATGCAACAAGCACAATACCCTGAGGTACGTTTGTGTGATCAAGAAGGCATGACCGACGCTGACGCTAAAACATTCTATGATAGCTTATTATCAGAAAATAAAATTACACTCAAAGCGGCCATGTTGCAGCTAACCCTCAATAAATTCTCTCTTTTAGATCGATTTGTAACCTGCTTTGGCATCAAAACAGCGTCTGAATGGAAAAAATTAGCGGGCAGTGCCACGTACCATCACGCACTTCTGGGTACTGCCGACGTAAGGCCTGATGAATTTGCAAAATTAGTCAATGCGCTTGACACTACGACTAAGGGCGTCCTATTGTCGGTGCATCCTTATATCACAGATGAATTATGGGCCACCTCGTTATTGAATGTGGATGACGTAAGGATGAGGGACTTTGAATCCATCATTACAAAATATATAACAATAGACACCGCCAACGACCCGGTCATTAATCACATTCTTGAACGGTTTTTTACGTCAATCATGGCGCAGGCAGGCGATTTTTTAGACCTACTAACCAGCTCACGAGGCCTACTAATTTTATATCAATACAATGAAACCTTCCAGTCGCTAGTGACGCACGCTGCTACGTGTATCGCTGCATCTCATCTTAAAGAGGCACCTCGAATTACGGATGACATTGATGAAAATCCTGAGGAACTCACCACCCTAAAACCACCGACATTCGACCTAACAATGAAACACATGCTTACACGGTTTTATACGTCAATCATTGCGCAAGCAAGTAACGTTACACATCTACTAACCGCTGCACAAAGCCTACTAGTGTTATATCCATTCAACAAAATCGTCCAGCTGGACGTGTCGCACGCTGCTATGAGCGTCGGTGTACCTCATCTTCAAGAGGCACCTCAGGTCCCTGACGAAATTAGCGAACAGGCTGAGGAACGCAGCATCATAAAACCACCAACATCTGACAATATGATCATGGCGGCAGAATTACTCGAACAACGTTCCCAACACATGCTTGCTGTGCATCAATACTGCCGCGCACTTAATTTAGAAGGTTCGGTTAAACCACCACTACTGGTGATGCATATCGCTAACGTAGCCACCCAACAAAATATCAAGACTGCGTACCAAGCAGTGATTGGTTTACTTGATAACTGCATACAGGATGGATTAGTAACGTGGCACGCACATCGTGACCCCATCAGCGATTTAAAACAATTACTCGTTCTGGAAAGAGTACGAAATGGCCTTTGTACCCTCTCGCCGCCACAAACGCAATGGCAACTCGCTAAACCGCTTCATCGTGCACTCTTAAGCACAACCGCTGCAATTAAATTTCGAGCGGGTCAAATGCTAGTGGACGACAGTCAATTAAGCGCGTTATCGAACCTATGGTTACAGGTTCAGGATTTCTACCAAGAAGGTAGCGACGAATGGCTCAGTGCGACATTACAATTGTCTGATATTACGCCAAGCGACACGAATAAATTGTTACGCAAAGTAATTCAACTTAGCAGTGAACCTCAACAGGTGACCGAGGCTATGCTGTTAACCCGCGTATACCTTGAGCTACGCACTAAGGACAACCCGAATATCATGGGTTGTTACCACCATCAGCAACAAGTGCCCTCTACTTTTTTTCGTAGTCAACGTTATAAAACCGTTATTCGAGAGGATAGGGTTAGATCAATGATGCTCTTATTTAGTAAATTTGACCGCGATAGAGGCGGCCTACTTGAACTGCTCAATGAACACATCAATCCGTTGAAATTCACGGAAGCCGATATTAAGATACTCTATGAAAAACTAAGGATCGTTACCCCAACGCCCGCCGCTACCGATGAGTGGGTATCGCTACCTCCGCCACCGTCACTGGCAAGTGCACCTCCTCCTGATTCCGAGCCGCCAGCATATAAAAAATAGTAATCGGGCGCCCCCGCAATGGGGGCTTTTTGAGTCATCCAAATTAAATCGAGTTACAGCATACCCAATTGTAATTTAGCTGCTTCAGACATCATGCTTTGATCCCACGGCGGATCAAAGACCATTTCGATGTGTGCATCACTAACTTCGGGGATCATGAGGATGCGTTGCTTAGCATCACCCGCAATGGTCGGCCCCATACCACAACCTGGTGCAGTCAAGGTCATATCTACCCACACATAAAAGGTATCATCATCCCGTTTTTTAACATCGACTTTATAAATGAGGCCCAGATCTACAATATTAACGGGTATTTCGGGATCAAACACCATATGTAACATCGTCATCACTTTATCTTCAATTGTTGCATCAGCCGCCATTCCTTCCAAGGGACTAATCGCATCTTTACCTAAGGCATCTGCATCACGTGCATCGATACGCGCTAAATTACCAAACACAGAAACGGTGTAACTACCACCTAATGATTGTGTAATGGTCACCTCAGTACCTTCATGCAAAATAATTTGCGCACCTGACGGCACCATTAAGGCCGGGCAATCGCGCCGGATCATAATAATTTCACGTTCGTCGATCATGCGTTCGTTTCTTCCTCTGATTCTTTTAAATTAAAACTTTCGCCGCAGCCACATAAACTGTCGGCATTGGGATTATCGTACACTAACTGTTCCATGCCAAAATCTTTGGCCACGAAATCGATGTAGGTGCCTTTTACGATAGATAATGCCTCTGGGTCCAAAAACACAGTTAGTCCATCTTGCTCAAATACAGTAAGGTCATCTGCCTTTGGTGTATCCACAATATCGGGCACATACATATACCCTGAACAACCGGTTTGCTTTACTGCCAATCGAAACCCGGCACCGCCACCACGCCGCTCCATGATTTTTTTAATATGTGTAATTGCTTTAGCGGATAGACCCATTCCTGCATCAATCATTATTCCGTACTCACCGTTTCGTTTCGATCATGGATAGCTGCTTGCATGGTGTGCCATGCTAACGTCGCACACTTAACGCGTGCCGGGTACTCAGCAACACCTGCCAACACCACTAGCTTACCTAATTTGTCTTTTAGCATCGTATAATCGCCACCTTCCGTCACCAATTGATGAAAACAAGCGAATAACGTATCTGCTTCAGTAAGGGTTTTACCCTTTAACGCTTCGCTCATTAAGGAGGCTGATGCCATCGAAATCGCACAGCCATGGCCTTCAAACTTAATGTCTTCAATCACACCATCGCTTTCAATAATGTAAAGCTGTAGTTCATCACCACACACTGGATTATAGCCGTCTTTCTGATGGTTTGCCGCCTCAAGCGCGCCAAAATTACGGGGTGAGCGACCATGATCAATAATAAGTTGTTGGTATAGTTCGCGTATCTCACTCATCATTTACTACCACAAAATAATTCAACGGCTTTATGCAAGCCAACACACAAACGGTCAATGTCTGATTGATCACTGTAAATACCTAACGACATGCGTGCCGTAGCCGCCAGCCCTAAGCGTTTCATCAAGGGCATCGCACAATGGTGACCGGCACGAATGGCAACACCTTCTTGATCGAGGATCGTACTCAAGTCGTGTGGATGTACGCCATCCATTACAAAGGAAATAACACTTCTTTTTTCGGGTGCCTTACCAATAATTCGCAACCCTTCAACCTCAGCCAATTGTTGTTCGGCATACGCATACAAGGTACGTTCATGAGCCATTAGCGCTACATAATCGACACTGTTGATGTAATTAATTGCCGCTTCCAATCCGGCAACACCGGCCATATTCGGCGTGCCTGCTTCAAATTTCAGTGGTAACGGTGCATACGTGGTCTTTTCAAATGACACCGTGTGAATCATATCACCACCACCTTGATAAGGCGGCATTTGTTCCAGCCATTTTTCTTTAGCATACAATACACCGATACCCGTAGGGCCATACATTTTGTGTGCTGAAAATGCATAAAAATCACAATCCAGTGCGGTGACGTCCACTGCTTGATGTGGTACCGCCTGCGCACCATCAATCAACACGGGTATATTAACCGCATGCGCCAATTCAATCATTTTCTCAACCGGGTTCACAATGCCTAACGCATTTGAAATATGCGTCACGCCTACTATCTTTACCTTTGATGTGAGTAATTTTTTATAAGCATCCAAATCCAAGACACCGTCATCACTCATCGGGATCACTTTTAAGGTGGCACCGCGTTGGTCACACAGTATTTGCCAGGGCACAATATTTGAATGGTGCTCCATAGTGGAAATAAGAATTTCATCACCCGCCTTAACGAAGGCCTGGCCAAAACTGCTTGCCACGAGGTTAATCGACTCGGTTGTACCTCGCGTAAAAATGATTTCTTCAACTTTATCGGCATTTATAAGGCTGCGTACTGCTTGGCGGCCGCTATCGTATGCTTTAGTGGCTTCTTCGCTCAACCGATAGATGCCACGATGCACATTGGCATTGCCATGAGAGTAATAACGCCCCACCGCGTCTATAACACTTTGCGGCTTTTGTGTCGTCGCCGCACTATCAAGATAGGCAAACGGCTTATCGTAAAATGTCCGTTTTAAAATTGGAAAATCTTGGCGGTAAATATTAGTCATCGGATGTCCCTCCAAAACTGGCTTCCTTAATGTAGTCCGTAATCTTATTTCTAGGAAGCTCATCAAAAATAGCGTCCGCGAACGCTGCAATTAATAACGCACGTGCATCATCTTCTGAGATGCCACGACTGCGTAAATAAAATAAGGCTTTATCACTAAGCTCACCCACGGTTGCGCCATGCGACGCCGTCACGTCATCAACGTAAATTTCGAGGCTTGGCTTGGTGTCAATTTCTGCCTGATCACTCAGGAGTAAATTATGATTCGTCTGATGCGTGCTGCTTTTTTGTGCGCCTGGGTGTATGATAATTTGCCCATCAAATGCCGCATGCGCACGATCATCTACAATGCCTTTATAATGCTGGTGCGTCGTGCACCCACCTTTGAAGTGATCCACGCGCGTATGGTGTGCCATTTGTTGCTTATCATTTGCTTGAAATAACCCCAGAAGGTGTGCCTCAGCACCACGTTCATAATGACGTACGTGTAAGTCCTCTCGACTTAAACAAGCGCCCGTTGTAAATACATTATAGTGCAATTGACTCTCTGCACTCAGTGAAATTACCGTGGTCGCCATATGGTAAGCACGTGCGGAATCACGTTGTAATTTATAATAGCGTAACCGCGCATCAAAGTTTAAGTTAATTTGCGTCACAATATTATTCATGTAAACCGCATCACTCAGCCCCACATGTTCTTCAATTATTTGCACCTCAGCATTCTTATCAACATCGATATAAAAACGCAAATTCTGCATCGGTGGTGGGCCGTTATCGTGGTGCACATGTAATATATGCAAGGGTTTTTGCACGCATTGATTGGGTTTGATTTTGATGTAGGCACCCTGATTTAACAATGCCGAATTTAATCCAGCAAAATACTGTGAATCCAGGTCGAGCTTTAATTCTCTTAATAGCGTTTCGTCCGCCGTTTCGAGCAATATATCCAGCGGCAAAATCGAAAGATCATCGTCACACGTTGACAGATCAAAATTGACGTGGCCATTGACAATTACTAGCCGATTGCTCTCAGCAATCTCAAAAGGGCTTAAATCAAGCGCACCTTGGTACTTATTTAATACAAAATCTTGTTGCAACAAATCGGTCAAGTCGGTATAGCGCCAGACTTCAGTCTTACGCGTCGGAAATCCGTCTTCAATAAAAAAAGACAATGCTTTATCTTGCCAATGCTGTGTCGCGCCCGTAAACGGTAACTGTGCGGCCAATGCACGCAGTCCCTCTTCTTGCCATGTTGCTGCTAATTTATGCTGCATCAACCCACCCATAGCCTTTTGCTTCCAATTCTAACGCTAATGATTTGTCACCGGACTTGACGATCTTGCCGTTGATTAACACGTGCACAAAATCAGGTTCAATGTAATCCAGTAAGCGTTGGTAGTGTGTCACCACAATAAACGAGCGCTCTTTTGAGCGCATGCTATTGACGCCTTTTGCTACGCTTTGAAGCGCATCAATATCCAACCCAGAATCAGTTTCATCTAACACGGCCAGTGCCGGTTCGAGCAATAACATCTGTAAAATTTCATTACGTTTCTTTTCGCCCCCCGAAAATCCTGCATTCACGGAACGTTTTAGAAACTTTTCATCCATATCAACGTCTTTAATCTTTTCATGAATCAGCGTCATAAAATCCATGGCATCGTATTCGGGTAACCCGTTGTGCTTGCGCACACTATTCAGCGCTGCTTTCAAAAAATACATATTATTCACACCCGGAATCTCTACCGGATACTGAAACGCAAGAAACAGCCCTTTGATAGCCCGCTCCTCTGGCGCCAGTGCCAATAAGTCATCGCCTTTGAATTCGACACTGCCTTTGGATGTTGTGTAACCCTCGCGTCCTGCGAGCACCGCTGCCAAGGTACTTTTACCTGAACCATTCGGTCCCATAATGGCGTGCACTTCACCGGGTCTTACCTCGAGGTTAATACCGCGTAATATTTTGGTGCCCTCAACATGGGCGTGTAAATTAGTTATGTTTAGCATGAGTTTCTCTTTCACCTTCGTTTATCCAACCGCCCCTTCGAGGCTGATTTCCATCAATGCTTGCGCTTCCACCGCAAACTCAAGTGGTAATTCTTTAAATACTTCTTTACAGAATCCATTCACAATCATTGATATTGCATCTTCTTCGGAAATACCGCGCTGACGGCAATAGAATAATTGATCTTCACTAATTTTGCTGGTGGTGGCTTCATGTTCCACCTTAGCACTCGCACATTTCGACTCGATATAAGGGAAGGTATGCGCACCACAGCGGTCACCGATCAACAATGAGTCGCACTGGCTGTAATTTTGCGCGTTTTTCGCCATCGGTGCAATGCGCACCAAACCACGGTAACTGTTTTGCCCGAAGCGCGCCGAAATACCTTTTGAGATAATCGTGCTCTTGGTGTTTTTCCCGAGATGAATCATCTTGGTGCCCGTATCAGCTTGTTGATAATTGCTAGTGAGTGCGACCGAATAAAATTCACCAATCGAATGATCACCACGCAATATCACACTGGGATACTTCCACGTAATTGCCGAACCTGTTTCCACTTGCGTCCACGAAATCTTAGAATAGTCGCCCTTACATAAACCGCGCTTTGTTACAAAATTAAAAATGCCGCCTTTACCGTCTTCATCACCGGGGTACCAATTTTGCACGGTCGAATATTTAATCTTGGCATTCTTGTGTGCGATGAGCTCTACAACGGCTGCATGCAGTTGATTTTCATCACGCATCGGAGCAGTACACCCTTCTAAATAACTGACCTGTGAATCATCATCAGCAATAATGAGCGTACGTTCAAATTGCCCCGTATTCGCAGCATTAATGCGAAAGTAGGTTGATAACTCCATCGGACAACGCACGCCCTTCGGAATATACACAAACGACCCGTCTGAAAACACAGCCGAGTTTAGCGTGGCGTAAAAGTTATCACGATAAGGTACTACGGTCCCTAAATATTGCTGGATTAATTCAGGATGCTCTTGTACGGCTTCACCAAAGGAGCAAAAAATCACACCGACTTCTGCTAATTTATCCTTAAACGTCGTACCGACCGACACGCTATCAAATACAGCATCAACGGCCACACCTGCAAGACGTGCACGTTCGTGTAACGGTACGCCTAATTTTTCATACGTTGCCAATAATTTAGGGTCCACGTCATCCAAACTCTTAGGGGCATCCGCACTTGATTTAGGGGCCGCAAAATAACTAATCGCCTGGTAATCAATCGGCGGGTAATAGACATGCGCCCATTCCGGTGGTGATAATGTTAACCAATGACGAAACGCCTTAAGTCGCCATTCCAAGAGAAACGCCGGTTCATTTTTTTTGGCGGAAATAAAACGTACCACATCTTCATTGAGACCCGGTGGCAATGTATCCATTTCAATATCAGTGACAAAGCCATACTTATAGGTTTCGTCCACCATTTTTTTAATTTGTTTATTCACACTTTCGACTCCAACTCAATCGGCTGTTGCATATCAGCTATGCTAATTTGAGATAACATCTGTTGTACTTGTTTACTTATGTATTGCCAATTTGATCGCAATTGACAGCTACCTGATAAAGCGCATTGATCTAATGTCTCACTGCATTCGGTGAGTGCTAAATCGCCATCAATCGCCGCAATGACATCCGCCACAGAAGTTGTGCTCGGCGTACGCGCCAGTCGATAACCACCTTGTACACCACGCGTTGCCGTCACTAGTCCGGCATCAGAAAGTAGCTTTAGCACTTTGCTCACTGTTGGTAGCGGGATTGATGATTGATCGGCCAACTGAGTAGCGCTGTATAAATTTGAATCAGGCTGTGACAACCCGTGCATGAGAACCATACTATAGTCTGCTAATCGGCTGATTTTAAGCATAATTTGCTCCAAGCTACGCAATAACACCGATATCATACTAGATTCGTACTAATTTGCAAGTTTAGGGTGGTAGCGTTTAATAAAAACCTAAAGATTCTTTAATAAATAGGCTATACACTACTTAGATGGCAAATTTTAAACCCCTACTCGGCTCTATCTTCCGCTACATCATCTTTGGTGCTGCGAGTTATTTGATCGTCTGCGGTCTCGTCTATTTTTTCTCTGATGATTCTATTTTCCTGCCGCCGAAGCAGCATTATAAAACGCTGCCAGGCTTACACTATATCGACACCTCCGCCGGAAAAATTGCAACCGTTTATCTCAGCAATCCGAAGGCTAAATTTACCCTACTCTACAGTCAGGGTAACGCCTCTGATCTCGGGTATAGCTATAGGTTACTCCAACTAACCGCACAAAAAGGCTATAACGTGTTCGCCTATGATTATAACGGTTATGGTATGAGCGAAGGGAAGCCTTCTGAGAAAAATACCTATCTTGATATTGATGCGGCTTACCGTTACTTACGTGACGTGAAGCACGTACCTGCCAATCGAATTATTATAATGGCGCATTCGCTCGGTACTGGCGTTGCGGTTGAATTAGCGACCCATGTCAAAGCAGCGGGCCTCATCCTTGAGAGTCCTTACTTAAGCATCTATCGTACCCAAAC
>NVSS01000047.1 GCA_002732805.1 Coxiella sp. (in: g-proteobacteria) | reverse complement strand
CGTGGATATCGAGTGCAGGTACGCGGTGTACGATGTTGTTACTGCTTCCCGTACCGGCGAAACCTTGGAAGCTACCTGTTGCAGCGCCTGTACCTTGGAGGCCGTTCGCATCAGCCAAGTTACTATCAACACTCACACCAAAATCAACTTGATCTTCGTTTTTAGCACCAAAGTGGGCTTTATAACCTGCATCTAAACCACCTTGTTTAAAGACGTCGGTGCCACCACTAGTTTGGTTACCACTGAAACCAAAGACAGAACCATAAAAGCCATGTGACTCAAAACCAAGAATAGCCGCTGTAGAACGTGTATCGCCCATAGTTTGTGTAACAGGGGAAGTCAACATGATGCTACTCCAACGACCGAAGGGCACACGTAATTTACCAATAGTAAAGTAAAGCGGGAAGCGATTTAAGTTACCAATGGTCGCAAAACCGTCTCTCAAGTAAATAGTACCCGACGTTTCACGCACACCGGATGATGCTGGCGAATCATTATAATCTAACGCCATGAAACCACCTGCCCAAGGGCCAACCATACCGGCTACATCTAATTCTGCTGAAGATAGGTTGATGCCACGTGGGCTCGCGCTTGAACCATAACCATCCATGCCATAAATTTGACCTTCGATGCCACCACTCAATTCAACGATAGGGCGCCATAAATCACTGCCTTCCGACTTTAATTGTTTTATTAAGTCTGAACGCTGCTCCAACAATGTAAGCTGGATATTACTCTTAGAAACTTGCTCAAGAACATCTGAGGCATCACCTGCAGCTTCTTCGCCCAATAAAGGAGAGGTTGTCACTGTAAACGGATGTCCAAAACGTTCGCTATAGACATGACGTGAGCGATTTGTTGTTTTTAATGCCGTGGAAACCCGAGCAGGACGGCGTACGCTACTCTGCGCCTGTAATTGTGTTTTAAGCATCCTTACTTCGTGTTGCATTTGCTGATCATGGCGCATCATGGCGCGAATTTCACGCTGTAATTGTGCATTTGATGGGCTGGCCGCATAAGCGCCCGTGGCTACCAACAAACTTACTGAAAGTATACTCAACTTTAATAAGGGCTTCACATTGTTACTCCTGTCATTATATAAAAAATGAAGTCGGAGACTATACACCATTACAGCCAATATTTGCTACAATAATTTCCTGGTGATCTTAAATTAATACACAGTGGTAAAAAATTATGCAAAAAATAACATTCGCTCAACCCGATGACTGGCATTGCCACCTGAGAGACGGCGCTAGCTTGTTGCGCACGGTCCCCGATACGTGCCGTTTTTTCAAACGGGCGATTATTATGCCGAACCTAACCCCTCCTGTCACTACCGTAGCGGCAGCACAGGCTTATTATGAACGGATTGTACAGGCCGTTCCGCAACATGCTGAATTCACCCCGCTGATGACCCTTTATTTATCGCAACAAATGGATCCACAAGAAATACAACGCGCGGCTGAGTCTGACATTATTTATGCCTGCAAACTCTATCCCAAAGGCGCAACAACGAACTCCGAATCTGGTATACAAAGCATTAAAGCAATTTACCCCTTGTTAGAGGCGATGCAAACACACCAGCTTCCACTACTTATTCACGGTGAAATTGCCGATGATAATGCTGATATTTTTGACCGTGAAAAAGAATTCATTGCGCATACGCTCACACAGCTCCTTAAAGACTTTCCGCAACTTAAGATTGTACTTGAACATATTTCAACGCGTGAAGCTGTCGATTTTATAATGGAAGGGCCCGACAACCTCGCCGCCACTATTACGGCCCACCACTTATTACTAAATCGCAATGATATCTTAGCGGGTGGAATTAAACCGCACAATTACTGCTTACCGATCGTTAAACGTGAATCTGATCGTCTCGCGCTCATTAAAGCCGCAACCTCGGCTAATCCTAAGTTCTTCTTAGGTACCGATAGTGCGCCCCACACGCTCGAAACCAAGCATACCAGTTGCGGTTGTGCCGGTATTTATACGGCGTATCATGCCATTCCACTCTATTTGGACGTGTTTGACAAAGCAGGTGCCCTCCCTCACTTTGAAGCGTTTGCCAGCCTAAATGGTGCACACTTTTACGGTCTGCCCGTTAATACCAATACCGTCACTTTTATTAAAAAAACGTGGGAAATACCAGAAACCCTTCCATTTGGGGATAGCACAGTGGTACCATTACTCGCTGGTCACCCATTACAATGGCAATACGCTGATGAATGACGAACTTACCAAACAAATTCGCACCCGCTTTGATGGCTATTTACCCGTTGTTGTCGACGTTGAAACAACCGGTGTTGATTTCACTAAACACGGATTACTTGAAATCGCAGCCGTCCTTGTTGACTATAATAACGAAGGTAAACTCGCACCAACCGCAACCGATTTCTGGCACATTGCCCCGTTTAAAGAAGCACTGATCGATCCCAAAGCAATGGCCGTGAATAAAATTGACCATACCCACCCGTTTCGATTTGCCAAACCCGAAGCAGAGGCACTCACTGAGTTTTTCGCCTACGTCGACAAGGCGGTCAAAGCAACACGCTGTCGTCGTGCCGTTTTAGTCGGCCATAATGCCCATTTTGATTTAAATTTTATTATGGCGGGCGCCAAACGCTGCAACCTCTCCAATATTCCTTTGCATGCCTTTACCTGTATCGATACCGCTACATTGGGCGGTGTTTTCTATGGTAAAACCGTACTGGCAAAAGCATTAAAAAAAGCACGCATTGAGTTTGATAAAAATGAAGCACACTCCGCCGTCTATGATGCCGAAAAAACCGCTGAACTATTTTGCCAGGTCATTAATAACCTACACAGCCAACTAAAAAACGGCGCTCGATAATGAAATTATTGTCAGAGAAAAATAGGGATCGCAATGTAATTTATAACCGTTAGCGGGCGAACACCCGCTAACGTATGTCAAGCTTACAGACTGTCGGCATGCTCAGATAGATACTCAGCAACACCATCAGGTGATGCTTTCATACCCGGATCGCCTTTTTTCCAGTTAGCAGGACAGACTTCGCCGTGCTCTTCAAAGAATTGCAACGCATCAATGGTGCGTAACAAATCTGGAATGTTGCGTCCTAACGGTAAATCATTTACCAGCTGTGAACGCACAACACCGTCTTTATCGATGAGGAATGAACCACGGAATGCAACACCTGCCTCAGGATGTTCAACGCCATAGCTACGACAAATGTTATGTGACATATCGGCTGCCAATGTATAACGTACCGCACCAATACCGCCCTTATTGACAGGCGTATTGCGCCATGCATTATGTGTAAATTGCGAATCAATCGATACGGCAATCACTTCAACATCACGTTTTTTGAATTCATCAATTGCATGATCCAGCGCAATCAATTCAGAGGGGCAAACAAACGTAAAATCTAATGGATAGAAAAATACCAATCCATATTGACCATTAAGCGCTTCTTTCAAATTAAAGCTGTCTACAATTTCACCACTTCCGAGCACGGCGGGCACTGTAAAGTCCGGCGCTTCTCTACCTACAAGTACGGTCATCTTAGTCTCCAAATGTTTTGAGAAAGGCGAAATGGTAACACACTCCGACAGCGCTTGTCACAACCTCTCAGGGTAAATAAGCAGCATAAACGCACTTCCGATAATCACCGCTGCAAAGGCTATAAAACACCAGGTATACATATGCAATCCCCACACGGCACGACCAAAACCCACCGAACTTGTGATGTGCAGACAAATTTGACGAATGCTCACCGCCATACCGGCACACGCTGCCAAAATCGCGCTGGCCCAATTTTGAGCACGATTGCCGTAGCGCAAATTCATTAGAAATGAAATGCCCACCGCCACAAATGCCACACGTTGCAACAAGCATAAGGGACAAGGCGCCTCATGGTAAAAAATTTGTATCACCAGCGCACCACCGAGGATCATAACCACACCAATGAGCCCAATCAATGCATCTAAAAGCTGCACGCCCTGTATAAAGTTACGAATACCTTCTTTCATATTAGCGGCTCCTAGAAATGTAAATTAAGCACAGTTGAACTATCATGCGCCACTGAGAATCCAATCGCCACATCAATACCGAGCAACATGATGACAATCCACGAACGCATTTGAAGGCCTAAAAATCGACAATCAGCGCGTAAAAATAGAAATAAAAAAGCGATAAGCTCCACAACAAACATTGGCCAGACTTGCCAATCACTATCAAGCATGATGAAATTCCTTTTTCCGTTAATAATTCGAACTATTATACTACACCTCGCAATGCGAATAAATACTGGTATACTCCTCGGGGACGGGGGTAGTATTCGGTGCCCAAACAAGGAAACACACATGCCATTCAAAAATCACACGCGCGCTACGTTTCTCAACGTCATTCTTGTCATCACCGCTGGGCTTACCCCGGCCGTTATGGCTAAATCAAAGAGCGCCTTTGAAACCTATGGCGATGTGACACAAATTGCCTTACCTGTTGCAGCTGGCTTAACGTCTTTAGTTAAAGGGGATTACCAAGGCTTAAAACAATTCACCTATTCCTTTGCGGTCGCGATGGCGGTGACTTACACCCTTAAACCGATCGTAAATGAGCGTCGCCCCAACGGCGGCCAGTGGAGCTTCCCCAGTGGCCACACCACAGCAGCGTTTACCGCCTCGAGCTTTTTATGGTTTCGCTACGGTAAAGCTTACGGAATTCCCGCTACCATTCTCGCCGCCGCGGTAGGCTACTCCCGCGTTAGAGCACGACAACACTACTGGCATGACGTTATATTTGGCGCAGCACTGGGCACACTCAGCAGTTATTTGTTCACCAAATCCATTAGTCTCACCGGATCATCGCATGGCGTGATGCTTTCTTACTCAAAAAGTGTTTAAGCGCCCACTGTTATAGCAATCCAAGAAAAAGTACGCTATCGTGCTGTTTTCATGTATGACACCATTAGGAGCACCAACATGGCTTTTGAATTACCCGCCTTACCCTACGCGATGGATGCATTAGCACCACACATCTCAAAAGAAACACTTGAGTATCATTACGGAAAACACCATCAAGCGTACGTGAACAATTTAAATAAAATGGTGCCGGGTACCGCCTATGAAGGTAAAAGCCTCGAAGAAATCATTAAAAATGCCGATGGTGGTATCTTTGACAATGCGGCTCAAGTATGGAATCACACCTTCTACTGGAATTCATTATCACCTCAAGGTGGTGGCGAACCGTGTGATGAATTGGCCGCTGCTATCGATGAAGCCTTCGGCTCATTTGATGCGTTTGTCGAAAAATTCACAACCACTGCTATGACCACCTTTGGTTCTGGCTGGGCATGGCTCGTTAAAGACAAACACGGAAAACTGGATGTCGTCAGCACCTCCAACGCCGGCAACCCCATGTGCGATGGCCACACACCACTATTTACCTGTGATGTATGGGAACACGCCTACTACATCGACACCCGCAATGATCGTGGCGCTTACCTCAAACATTTCTGGGAACTCGCCAACTGGGATTTTGTCGCTGCTAATTTTAAGCTGTAGCATTTATGGTAACGCGCGTATTAGTAACCGGTGCCCACGGCAAAATGGGCACCCTCAGCGTCGACGCTATCCAACAAGCGCCTACACTTGAGCTTGTGGGTACCTGCAGCTCTGCGGATAACTTAAGTGAGCTACTCATTACGCACCAACCCGATGTCGTCGTGGATTTTACCTTACCCCATTGCGTGTTTGATATTGCCAAAACATGTATCGAACATAATGCCTGCCCTGTGATTGGCACCTCTGGTTTGACCGATACCCAACTCGATGAACTTAAAACACGTTGCGATGCAAAAAAATTAGGCGGCCTGTTTGCACCTAACTTTTCACTGGGTGCGGTACTGATGATGACGTATGCACAAGATGCTGCCACCTATTTTAAACATGCTGAAATCATTGAATTGCATCACGACAAAAAAGTGGATGCACCTTCTGGAACAGCCGTGCATACACGCAATAAAATCGGCAGAGACACGCCGATTCATTCTGTACGGTTACCTGGATTGCTCGCCCATCAAGAAGTTATTTTTGGTGCACCCGGCGAAACATTAACCATTCGCCATGATGCGCTTGATCGTAAATGCATGATGCCCGGCGTGGTATTAGCCTGTGAAAAAGTCATACAATTGAAAACGTTCGTTGTGGGCCTTGACGCTATCCTCTGAGTTAAAATACGCCTCAAAAACACCAAGAAAACATCAGCCCTTATGTGCAATCACCCTCCGCTAGTGACTCACGCTAACTATGGCAAATGTCTCACATTGATTACACCTATCTTAATATTTACTTAATATGACTAAGGTACTATACATTCAAAACGCCAGGCAATAAATGGAAATTAATATGATAAATTACAAGTATTCAACAGGATGGGCCGAGCGCGTGGAAAATTGGGGGGCAACACCGCACACAGAAGGTAACGCCGCCACATTTACTGCGCTGCAACATCTATTCACCCAAAACGCGACACCAAATCAATCCGTTATTGATTTCACACAAACGATTATCCAATTCATTGTGAATAATTTTGATGCTGATAACACCCTACGTGGTCTTTTTAGACTCATTAAATATGCCCATGAACACCGTATCAGCCCGTTCTTAGCGACCCATGATTATTGCGTCAAAGTTCTCTCTGCTGAACAAGATGGTCAACTCATTATGAACATCAGCCCAATCTACCTTCTCGGTCCAGAGTACCCCGATTACTATGAACAAAAACAAGGCAAAAAACTCAACACAGATGCCATTATCGGTCTTGTGGAATCCAGCAGTAACGACCCTGAAGAACCATCAATGTTTAATCTCGGTATTGATGCCGGCATCGCGTTTCCGCAAGCGACCATCTCACACAATAAACGGATGTCACTCGACATAAAACTTATTGATGAAGGCGTGCTCGCCAACATTCACTGTGATGGCCAGACAACCTCGAAAATTTTCACCTGGGAACACCTCGGCATGCCGTCTGCTTCTTACACTGATTTATATCGGGAAAAAATCCAAAACATCTGGGCGGCCTAAAACACATACTGTATACTCGCATTCCAACTTTGGTAGGGAGGATATGCGATGGGTGTGCACGTCAAAGCATTGCTGAATATGGGGGCATTAAAAGCCTGGATTCGCATTATGGCGCATGCAGCACATCTCCGGCTACCGATGAATATTGCAGGTGGCAGTGATCTTCTGGAAGCAGTCAATAGATCTCGCTATTCCCCAGCTCCCGATGATGATCAAGACACTCACGCCACGCAGGACATTCCGCTCAAGCCTGTGTTAATACTAGCCAGACAAATGCAGGCGCTGTGGCCACAATTCGACCAATCCACCGATATATCGATGATCCCTGGCGATACGCTCATTAATGTATTTGCTAATATTACCTTACAGGGCGCCTTTGACAAAACACCTTTTTACACAGCTGACCGTGCCTGCTCTGATTTTTTTGAACAAAGCGCTGACGGTGCTCCAAAAGCCAAAAGCCAATCCACCCCTGCCTTTCAAGCACGCAATAATATCCAGTGCCTGTACAATACCTCTACGCTCTCTAGCACTATATCCAGGCACGCAGCAGACGCTAGCAGTACTGCACAGCTCCGCGTGTTAATGGGAATACAAGCTGCCCTCGTTCGATGTATCACCCTAATCGTAACTAAAATTCTGCTCCCAGCGCGCGATGCAGAGCGAACAACACCACTGGTGACCACAGGTACGACTGATTCTCTGGTGTTTAACCTGAAACAAGTTGCTAAATTGCGTACTCGCACTAGCGATGAAACTACGTTGGCTCTAATTGAAGAAGTACTCACCCTTATTCGCACGGATATTCGACAAATAACGGTCTTGGATACCTCAAGCAAGTTAGCAGAAGGCGACATCGTCGTCATGCCACGCGCTTATGCCGATACAGAATCACAACTCATTCATGGACGGCGCCCATCTAGTAGTAGTACCCCACCACCGCCTCCTTCGCCTTCACCAACCCAAGATGATGACATCAGCGCGCGCACACCATCACCTCGTGAGTCAAGAGCTGACCCAGGGGCGCGTTTCATGTTGACCGTACTAGGAGCATGGGGCCCTAATCCAGCAAACACAGCAAAACAACGTCAAATCAGGCAACAACGAGTAGCGGAGGCTGGAGCAGGTGGACAAGCCCCTACGAGTGAAAAACAAAAAACATTTCCTCAGGCCACACAAGGAGGTGCGCACAGCGCCGCTATTTTCAGAATGACAAGGGATTTAGTGAAAAAATTTGAAGCTAAATTACGCAGGTCCTGCACAAAATAATAACAATAAAAATAGTCCGACATATTTAATTGTTTTAAGATTTTGTTAATATTCATTGTGTAAACTGATTTTGCTAACAACTGCTGCTGATGGTTTTAGCGAAAAGTTTAGACAAGTATATGAGATTGGGGTTGCCACACAAACAACCGATACAAAGTAAATACATTAGCAGCAGACTTTTTATGTCAGACCACCTCTAAATCAACTCACTCTGTAACCGATTGTCACAAGAGTACTTCTTCTTGCGTAGCACCCTTAGTGAAATCCCACACTAAGTCTAATTCTTTAGCCGCCTTTACTTCATCCAAACGTTTAACCGGCATTGTGTGCGGTGCCTGCTTTAAAATATCCGGATTGGTCTTGGCTTCTTCTAATATTTTTTGCATCGCATCAACAAATAAATCGAGCTCTTCTTTGCATTCAGTTTCCGTAGGCTCAATGAGGAGGCATTCTGGTATTTGCAATGGAAAGTAAATCGTCGGCGCATGAAAGCCATAATCAAGTAAACGTTTAGCGAAATCTAACGCCGTCACGCCGTATTTCTTAGTAATCGGCTTTAACGTAATAATAAATTCATGCGTCGCACGACGCTCCGGAAAAGCCAATGTGTAACCAATATCACTTAAACGTTTCATCAGGTAGTTTGCATTTAACGTGGCGTACTCGCCCACACGCTTCATGCCTTGCTGCCCCAACATCCGCGCGTAAATATACGCACGCAAGAGCACACCCGCGTTACCCATAAAACCGGATAAACGCCCAATGCTTTGCGGGCAGTCTTTTTCTTCTAGCCAACGGTACTGGCCGTCATCATGACCCACGATTGGAATCGGCAAAAAGGCTTTGAGGCGCTCATTGGCCGCAACAGGGCCAGCGCCAGGACCACCACCGCCATGCGGTGTAGCAAACGTTTTGTGTAAGTTTAAATGCAACACATCGAAACCCATGTCGCCTGGACGAAATTGACCTAAGATGGCATTCATGTTGGCGCCATCGTAATACAATAAACCACCCGCCTCATGAATCAGATCCGCAATCGCTTGAATCTGACGTTCAAATACGCCAAATGTAGACGGATTCGTCAACATGATACCGGCCGTATGTGGGCCTACCATCGTTTTTAAGGCATCTATATCAACATCGCCATCTTTAGTGGTCGGGATTTCTTTGACTTGATAACCACACATAATCGCAGATGCTGGATTGGTACCGTGCGCCGCATCGGGCACGAGCATTTCATTACGTTGATCATCGCCACGCGCGTGATGATAAGCACGAATCATTTTAACGCCAGCGAACTCACCTTGTGCTCCCGCCATCGGTGCTAGCGAAATCGCTTCCATGCCCGTGGCTTCCACCAACATCTCTTGCAACTCATGAATACAACGCAAATATCCTTGGCTTGAACGCAAATCACTGTACGGGTGACGCTGTAAAAAACCTTGTAAGGATGCCAGTTTATGCGCCGCACGTGGGTTGTACTTCATCGTACAAGAACCCAACGGATAAAAGTTCGTATCAATCGAAAAATTCTTGCGTGATAGACTGGTAAAGTGGCGCACTACTTGTAATTCCGATAGCTCCGGCAAGCGTGGCAAGTTATCGCGTAAAAATTCGGCAGGAATATCCGACGCATCATGACGCTCATGCGATACTTGACTGCCGGCAATACGACCTGGCTGTGATTTTTCAAAACTTAACATACGACTCTCCTATACCAAACAACGTGCAAGTAACTGCTGATAGCGCTCTAAATCTTGCTGTGTCTTCGTTTCAGTGGCACACACCAAGATGCAATCATGCAGCTCGGGGTATTCCGTTGCTAAGGAATAACCACCCTGAATACCAAAATCAGTTAACTGCGTTAACAACTCATCAATGGGCTTATCAATACGCAGCACAAACTCATGAAAATAGGGCGTATCAAACACGGCTTTCACGCCGGCAACACTGATTAAACGCTCCTTTAAGTAGCGTGCGTTGTCATGGCATTTAGCCGCGACATCGCGTAAGCCGCGCGCACCCATTAGCGACATAAAAATTGTCGACGCGGTGACCATTAACCCTTGGTTAGTACATATGTTTGACGTCGCTTTCGCACGACGAATATGTTGCTCACGCGCTTGTAACGTTAACGTGTAACCCACATTGCCATCAAGATCCAGCGTACGCCCGACAATACGTCCGGGCATTTGACGGACAAATTGTTTTTTGCAACACAACAAACCAAAATAAGGACCGCCAGACGCTAACGGAATACCCATCGGCTGGCCTTCACCACACACAATGTCTGCGCCATTGGCACCCCATTGACCGGGAGGCTTCAACAGGCTTAATGCCATCGGATTCACTAAACCAATCACTAACGCACCCAACTCATGGGCGGCATCTGTTAATGCGTCTACCTGCTCCAAACAACCAAAAAAGTTAGGCTGCGGCAAAATAATGGCCGCCAACCCTTCGGTATTTATCTTAGCGAGCGCATCCACCACAATAGTGCCCGTCACCGCACAATAAGGCAGCTCTTCAATCACCACGCCTTGCGGCAGTAAAATAGAAGTGAGTACTTTACGGTAAATAGGATTGATCGTTGCGGGAACCACCACACGTTGCGCACGACGACGTTTAATACGAATCGCCATCAACGCCGCTTCCGCCAAACTCGACGCACCGTCGTAAAGTGAGGCATTCGACACATCCATGTCCGTCAATTGGGTCATGATGGTTTGGTATTCGTAGATTAATTGTAAATTACCTTGGCTAGCTTCCGCTTGATACGGCGTATAAGCCGTATAAAACTCACCACGCCCCACAATATCCCATACGGCAGACGGCGAATAATGTTCATACGCCCCCGCACCAATAAAGCAACTCCCTGAAAATACCGGCGGTGCGCGCTCTTCCATCAAGCGTGTCACCTCAAGCTCCGTCATCCCTTGTGGGATTGCATCAATGTCCGCTGCCGGCAGCGAACTCGGTACTTCATCATAAAGCGTTGCAATGGAATCAATGTCTAATGTTTCCAACATCGCGTCTACATCATTTTGTGTATGTGGAATAAATGGCATGGCGTTACCTTTTTAGTCGGGGTTAGCTTCTTGATACTGCTCAGCACTCATGTATTGGTCCAGCTCACCTGGATCAAGCATTTTTACTTTAAACAACCAGCCGTTGCCGTAAGGATCTTCGTTCACCATTTCAGGGGTGGCTGTTAATTCTTCATTGATCGCAATCACTTCACCGGATATGGGACTGTAAATATCAGCCGCTGTTTTCACAGATTCAACGACACCGGCTTCTTTACCTTGCATCGCTTCATCTTCGATTAGGGGTAACTCAACAAAAACAATATCACCCAACTGACCTTGCGCATGATCGGTAATACCCACCGTCGCTTCGTCACCTTCGACTTTAATCCACTCATGACTGTTAGTGTACTTTAATTCCTGAGGGCAATTACTCACTGTTATCTCCTATTATTCAAAAACTTTTTTACCATTGCGAACAAATGGCGCTTTAACAATACGCACGGGCACGCGTGTGCCACGGCGATCAATACTCACATTACCTGTAATTCCCTTAGGAACACGCGCAAAGGCAATAGAGTGACCTAACGTTGGCGAAAAACTACCGCTGGTGATTTCACCTTCACCATCATCTTCGATAAATACGGTTTGGTGACTGCGTAACACACCACGCCCCTCCATCACCAGCCCTACTAATTGCTGTTCGATACCTTCTTCTTTTTGTTTAAGTAACGCTTCTTTACCCACAAAATCACGCGTCTCATCTTTTAAAGAGACCGTCCAACTGAGGTTTGCTTCATACGGCGTAATATCTTCGTCCATATCATTACCATACAGATTAAGGCCCGCCTCTAAACGTAACGTATCACGTGCACCTAAACCACACGGTTTAACGCCAACGCCTAATAGCTTTTGCCAAATGCGTAGCGCTTCATCTTGCGAAAGAATGAGCTCGACGCCGTCTTCACCGGTGTAACCGGTACGTGCCACTTGGAGGTCATCGCGTATCGCGACCTTAAACAGTTTTAAACCATCGATGGTCTGCTGCCATTCATCATCCAGCACGTTCTTAACGTGCGCTACTGCTTGTGGCCCTTGCACAGCAAGAATACATAATTCGGGTTTTAAAGCTAATGTCACATCAAAGTCGGAAGCGACTTGCTGCAGCCAATTGAAATCCACCTCACGTCGCGAGGCATTCAGAACGATACGGTACCAATTATCTGCTAACCAATAAACGATCAGGTCATCGATAACACCACCCATAGGATTGAGCATGCACGTATAAAGCGCACTGCCCGGTGCCTTTAATTTAGCCACATCATTGGCCAATGCCCGGCGCAAATACGCCGTCACTTCTGGGCCTGTAATATCCAACACGCCCATGTGTGATACATCAAAGATGCCCGCCTCGTGACGTACAATATTATGCTCGTTAATTTGCGAGCCATAATTGATGGGCATTTCCCAACCGGCAAAATCTACTAATTTTGCGCCAGACTGCTGATGCAGATCGTATAATGGTGTACGTTTAAGCAAATCGATACTCCCAGGGGACAGGTAATATGAAAGGCCAAATTATAGCAGCTTCGATGCAGGATGCTAGCTTAAACTGCTAGCAAGAAGAACCCGGGGTAACCGGCTTCACTCCATCACCAGGCTGTAGATCTAATGCTTTGCCTGGTCGTTTCCCATCTTTTGAGTGAGCCGCCGCCCACGAACACAGTCCCTACCGGTTGCACCGGGCTTACCTTTGTATAAGTCCGTTATGGACCGCTCCCAGCCCTTACCTTTTTCTCTCGGCATTTGCCATGTCATTTCCCTCTTAGCTACTCACTAATACCTTGACCAAATCTATTCATAATTGAGGCCACTTCACCCGATTGACTCTGCCCTCTTCTGCGCTCTCGACCTAGCATTAATGCCGGGGATGAGACTGCCTTTGAAATTTTAGGAGCACCAACACGCAATTCCAACATAATGTCCTCGCCATGCGCTTCTTCCAGCGCCAAACCTAGGCACTGTAGTGCCGTCACTCTCAACTTACCATTTATTGCAAGTGCGGGACGATTGATAGTAACACCTTCTGGCAGCCCGCCAATAATGACTTCTGCAAGCCGCGCTTCTTGTAGGGAAGCACTATTTTTCCTCGAAAATGCAACAATTGTCTCACCCGCTGGTATTGTAAGCCTTATGGATTTACCACCCTCTGGCCTGATAATTAAGCATTCCCTTACCGCAAACAATACTAAACTCGGAGAGCCTCCACGAGCACGAGCCAATCGACGTGGCGTCGTCTCCCCAGAATGTAATGGACTGACCACATCCTCCCCCGGCTCTGCTATCAACTTAGCTTTTTCAAGGCCTAAGTCAAATAGCCGAGCTGTCACGCCACCTAACTGTTTCTTTAGCGCTGTTGTATTTGCGCCTTCAGGTTCAGCCGTCATAAGTCTCTCGGTCAATTCCTCCTGCTCAATCCTAGCCGCTGCTAATGCCATTGAGTTTGCTACAAGTGCCTTCGTGGCAGCGCCTAACGTCGCCTTATCTACATCATCCACATCTGCCGCTGGTCTTCGTGCCATCATCCAATCCTTACAAAAAATATACAATTAATAATAATGAGCGGCGATTATATATCGACAAATAACAGAAATGATAGGCATTTTGGGAAATAATGTTTTCTTAAGAATCAGTTTCGAGCGGCAGTGTAATGAGGACTAACAAACCACCTTGCTCATGATTGTGCAGTGCAATATCACCACCGTGGGCACGAATAATATCGCGTGCCACAGCCATACCCAAGCCAGAACCGCTTTTTTCTGGGGTGCGTGATGGGTCAACACGATAAAACGGTGCAAATACTTTTTCCATTTCGGATTCGGGAATTCCTGTCCCCTTATCACGTATTTTTATTTTGAGGTCTTGTGTTGATGGCTCGATCGTAACCGCTGCTTGATCACCATACTTCACCGCATTTTCGATCAGGTTGGTAAACGCACGTTTTAATGCGGTCATACGACCAAAATAAGGCAACCGTGGTTGTTCGCTGCTAAACGTAATCGCCATCCCCGTATCTTCTAATTCATTACAAATGTTTTCGATCAGTGCGTTTAAGTCAAAACGTTCCATTTGTTCGCTGTGCACGTAATCGCGCGCAAATGATAGAATCGAGGAAATCATGCGTTCCATTTCATTCAGGTCGGCCTCTGCTTTTACGTATTGCGGTTGATCATGCATTGCTTCGATGCGTAACTGTAACCGCGTAATCGGCGTACGTAGATCATGTGAAATGGCTGCCAACATTTGTGTGCGATCCATAATGAGACGACGAATGCGCCCTTGCATTTCATTGAATGCCGCAATCACCGCTTGCATCTCAGCCGTGCCTTGCATCGCCAACGGCGGTGCTTGTAAATCCACCCCAAAACGGCGCGTGGCTCGCTCAAATTCAGAAACGGGAATCGCTAGGCGCTGTACCACCCACACACATAACACAATCAATATAATGAAAATTAAAATCTCAGATAATACAAAACCAACCACTATATAAGGTATACGGTGCGCCCCACCCCGCATCACGACCCATTGTCCATTTTTTAACTGGTAACTAGCACGAAAATCAAAATAATGCTGATTAACGAAAGCTTTAAGGTCTGCTGGCTTATTGCTCTCGATGACCGGCGCTTGCTTAAGCGGACCATCGGCGAAGGCGATGCTGTTAATACCGTGTTGTGACAGTAGCTTAATATTCTTTTGTAGTAACGCCACCGGCAAATGATCCATCAAGCGAATCGTATGAATCAACTCGCGCTGTAATTCCCGTCGTGAGATTTGATTGCGATGGCTCATCGTATAAATATTAACCGTATAAATTCCGGCCACCTGAATTAAGATGAACCCCACCAACAAAACAATAAACGTATGTTTTGCACTGCTATTTGATCTTAAGTTTTTGTACCAATTCATAAAGCGTAGTGTATAACATTTGAGTTTTCGGTGCCAGGTACACTTTTGGTGCCAG
>NVSS01000046.1 GCA_002732805.1 Coxiella sp. (in: g-proteobacteria) | reverse complement strand
GCGATTGCAATTTTTAATAAAATGGTATTGGTATCAATCGCCATGGCTATGCCTGCTGGAAGACTTCAACCACCTTGCGGACACCGCCGACGCGTCGCGCCGTATCGGCCGCTAACGTGGCTTGTGCTTGTGAAATATCACCCATGAGGTAGACCACGCCATTTTCGGTGACTACTTTCAGCTCATCGGAATGTAGGCCGCTGCGGCGCAGCATCATGGTTTTTACTTTGCTTGTAAGCCAGCCGTCGTCTACTGACGCAAAAAAGGATTCGGAGCCCGATATGCCGAGTTCGTTATAGACTTTTCTAATACCTTTGGTGGCTTTTGCAATTTCAGTAGCGCGCTCTTTGAGCTCAGGGGTTTGTGTTTGCCCCACCAGTAGCACGATGCCATTATACGTGGCGACGTTAATATGAGACCGTCCGTTCAGTTGGTTGTCATAGAAGAGGGCGTCATGTACATGATCCGAGATGTCACGATCGGAAAATTGCTGGTGAAAACTGCGGTTATCCATGGCCATTTTGCCGCCGACCGTACTGGCACTAGCACCGGCGAGTAAAGCAGCACCAACACATCCGTTGAGTAATAATGGCAGGGTAGCTACCAAGAGCAACTTGCGTATGTCCATATCATCTAGTCCTCTGTTACAAATAACTCACTATCAATCATATCACAAAGTGAGTGAATGATAAGTAGGTGGATTTCTTGAATGCGTGCGGTGCGCTCAGAGGGTGCGCGTAATTCAATATCACCGTCTTCAAGTAAGGTCGTCATCACGCCACCGTCATTACCCGACAATGCAATAACGTGCATATCACGCTGATGTGCTACTTTGATGGCCTCAATTATATTCTCTGAGTTGCCGCTGGTGGATATCGCGAGCAGGATATCGCCCGGATTGCCAAGTGCTTTGATTTGCTTAGCAAAAACTTCTTTATACCCGTAATCATTTGCAATGGCCGTGAGTGTATTGATATCGGCGGGTAAGGCAATCGCAGGCAGGCTGGGACGCTCAGCTTCAAACCGGTTAAGCATCTCAGAGGAAAAATGCATGGCGTCACCTGCAGAGCCACCGTTACCACAGCTGAGCACCTTGTTATTGTTGAGCAAGCATTGCACAATAAGATCGCCCGCTTGTGCAATCGGATCGATTAACATGTCCGTTGCATTCATAAACGTTTGGATGGTTTCATCAAAATGTTGTTTGATGCGGGTAGCGGCGTCCATATTTTTTCCAGATGTTGATGGTTGGCAAGGGGTAGATGGTATTCGATATTGGGTGCTATGACAAATGGCAAGAGGGTGTTAAAAGGCATTTTTAATCCAGGAAATAGCATCCTTGCCATCAATGCTAATAATATCGAAGCGGACGTTTATTTTATCGTACAGTTTGCGACGTTGGAGGTAATGTATACTGGCATTGATAATACGTCGTTGTTTGTGCTTATCCACCGATGCGAGACCCGAGCCAAAATAGGTGTGGCTACGTTTGCGCACTTCGATGAAGACAAACCGAGCCTGCTCTTTCATGATAAGGTCGATTTCCCCTAGCTTGCAGCGGTAGTTGCGTGTGATTAACTTTAATCGATTGCGTTTTAAAAAACGTAGGGCTAAGGATTCTGCAGCAGCGCCTATTTGTGATGTGGTGGGCATACGTTGAACTGTATCAGTGCCGTATTAGCGTAGCAATACCGGGGTGCCTTTGCGAAATTGAGACCAGCGAAGTTTGCGGTAGATGTGTGATGCTTGATCGAGATACAGATCACCGGTGGCGCCGCTGATGGCAAATTGGGGTAATGTTTTCATTTGTTGTAGTTTGGCGGTTACCTTATAAGCATCTATGCCAAGTGCATACAATTTTTTGTGATTAGAGAATGACAGCGGCCATATCGTTTCAATTTGTACACGTAAATCTTGGAGTGCTTGTGATTCATTTGAGGGATCAAGGACCCATGGCATATCACAAAAGAACACACCATTAAGGTCATGGTCTATTTTAGAATTATTTTTACCGTTGTAAATTTGTGAGATGGAATACACGGGAATATCGCCCGCAAAATAATACTTAAGCAACGGTACAATTTGACGCGCAATGCTGGGCTGCTCAATCAGGTAGATCATATCAACATCTTTACGTCGTCGAGGAATAAAGCGCATTTTCATGTTGAGCGTGGTTCTTAAGGCGGCATAGTCTTTATTAGCGAGGCCAACTTGAAGTAGTTGTTGCACTTGTTGTTCGAGTGACTGGTCGGGTGACGTATATAAGGTGGTCACGAGATGGCCGCCTAAATGTGTCCATGTTTGGTTAAAGACGTCGGCGATGTTTTGCCCCCAGGCGGAGTTGGTGGTGATAATGACGGCGTTTTTCTTGCCTTGTTGCCATGCGCGATCCGCTGCTTGCTGTGCTTCATCGAGGGGAGAGAGACCAAATTGAAATAGATTTTTGTTATTTGTTGGTGCATTACTTAGAGTATTTAACGCTAAGGTTGGGACGGTAATTGCGTCGCTATTGGCAAGGTGTTGCAGCTTCGTTTTAAGTAAGGGGCCGACAATGAAATTTGCGCCATCCGTGGTAGCTTGTTGATAGACTTGCGTGATGTCTTTATCGCTGGTGTCATAGATTTTTAAGTGCGGTATGTTTATTTGGTGTTTTTCGGCAGCGTAGTAAGCCGCTAAAAACCCATTGCGAATAGCCGTGCCAACGGTTCCCGTGCGTCCATGTAAGGGCAGCAACAGCGCGATATTGAGTGGTGCGCCCGGTTGTTGCACCTCTGCTGTAATGTTTTTGGGGAGCAATGTGATGGCGGGATGATTCGGGTATTCACTTTCCCATTGGCGCAATTGTTGAATAAGGTTATTCGGTGTTTGTGATTGTTTAGTGATAAGGGCAAGAGATAGCCAGCCTTTTAGGGCAGGTGATGGTGTGCTATTAAGGTCAGTTGTTAATTGTTGTGGTGAGAGCGCCTGTAGGCTATGCCAAATCGTCACTAAGTTGAGTCGTTGCGCTTGAGGATCCGTGAGTAGTGGTTGTAATTGTGTGCGTTGATTAATGCTCGCCGTTGTATTCCCGATGGCCTCATAAGTATTGGCCAGCAGTTGGTGCAGCATCACTTGTTGTTGCGTTGTAAGGAGCGCGTTATTGCCCGAAAGGTCCGTTAAAACCTCAAGTGCTTTTTGTGGCTGGCCGTCAAATAACAAGACCTTTGCTTGTAGCAGTTGTTTTTCAGCGCTTTGCTCCGGTGTAACGGTGTCCGTGATCGTTTTGAGAACGGTGTTGGCTTGTGAGGGCTTTTCTTGATCAATAAGTTTATTTGCAGCAGCCAGTTGGTAGCTTGCTTTGTCATTTGGCGCCGCTTGCGTGGCTAAATTAAGGTATTGGTTCGCGGTGAGCTGCGTGGGCATGGTGGGTTTCTTTTTTTGTGCAACTCGTTGTGAGCAGTGCTAACGAGGTGACACATGCAATCACACATAGTATTTTAATAGCATTTTTCATGTTGGATAGTATAAAGGGCAAATACACTTTATACTAGTGCCCATGAACACACCCACCCTATATATTGTTGCCACGCCCATCGGTAACCTGGATGATATGACGATTCGAGCGGTCGATACGCTCAAGGCAGTTGATCTTATTGCTGCTGAAGATACGCGCCACAGTCGTATATTACTTAATCATTATCACATTTCAACAGCCATGACGTCGTTGCATGGTGATAATGAAGCAGCCAAAACGCAGAAAATTTTAGATCGGTTGGCGGAAGGACAATCCATCGCACTTATTAGTGATGCAGGCACACCGTTGATCAGTGATCCGGGCGAGCATGTGTCGCAACGGGTGCGTGAACAAGGGTTTGCTGTGGTACCGATACCAGGGCCGTGTGCCTTGATCGCCGCGTTGAGTGTGGCGGGGTTGTCGACCAAGAAATTTCGTTTTGAGGGATTTTTGCCGCATAAAGGTAAAATGCGGCGCGAGGGGTTAGAAGTTTTATGTGCTGAAACAGCCACGTTGATATTTTATGAATCACGCCATCGTATCCTTGATTTTCTAAAATTAGCATCCACTGTATTTGGTGCAAACCGCCGTGCCGCGATGGCACGGGAGCTGACTAAACAATTTGAAACGGTGCATGTCGATACCCTACAGGCATTGAATGCGTGGGTAATAAACGATAAGAATCAGCAGAAGGGCGAATATGTTGTTCTTATTGAGGGGGCGGCCGAACAACCTAAAACGGAAGGTTTTGCCACTGACCGTATTTTAAGTGTATTATCAAAGCACTTGCCAACGAAGCAAGCGGCTAAGTTAACCGCGGAAATTACAGGCGAAAGTCAGCGTGGTTTATATCAGCGTGTACTCGACATAAAGGAGAAGGGCACATGAAAAGGATACTATTTGGTTTCATTCTTGGTTTAACTGTGTCTGCCGCTTTAGCAGGTAGCGTGACGGTTGCCGTTAATCGCACCACCAAAGACGGCAAAGGTGCTGCACTGGGTACCGTTACGTTTAAAGATTCGTGTTATGGGCTATTGATTGAGCCCAAGTTACATGGTTTAAAACCAGGTCTACATGGTTTTCATATCCATCAAAAGCCAGATTGTGGCAATAATGGTTTGAATGCCAGCGGACATTTCGATCCCGATCACACAGGCAAGCATTTGGGTCCCTTTAATAGCGGCGGTCATCTGGGTGATTTACCTGCGCTTTATGTCAATAACAAAGGTCAAGCGATACACCCTACGCTTGCGCCACGCTTGCGCGTACGTGATCTTTACGACCATTCTATTATGGTGCATGAAGGCGGCGATAATTATTCCGATACGCCCGAGAAACTCGGTGGCGGCGGTAAACGTATTGGCTGCGGTGTTATTCTAAAAGAACAGCCAAAATCTGTTAAAAAATGAAAAAGAAGCTGCTGCGCTGGATACCCTTACTCGGCTTGATCATTTTGCTGGTGTTGGCTATTAGCCTTAAGTGGTACCGTTTTTTTTCTTTTGATGCCTTAGCGCAAAATCACCATCTGTTACTGTCGTGGACACAGGCGCACTATGTCGCCTCTATCTGTATTTTTATGCTTGTTTATATTGTTGCCGTTGCGGTATCGATTCCAGGTGCGACGCTTCTGACACTCATGGGCGGGTATTTGTTTGGTATTGTGGTGGGCAGTATTTGTGTGGTTATCAGCGCAACCTTAGGCTCAGTCTGCATTTTTTTGGCGGTCAAATCGGCATTAGGTGTGTGGTTACAAGCCAAGGCACAGGGTTGGGTTTCAAAAATGGAACGTGGTTTTCAGAAAAATGCATTAAGCTATTTGCTATTTTTACGCCTCGTGCCGGTATTTCCATTTTGGGTCGTCAACATTGTGCCGGCCTTATTAAATGTGCGTTTACGCCTGTTCTTCTTCGCAACATTCGTGGGCATTATTCCTGGGAGCGTCGTTTTTGTTTCCGTGGGCAATGGCTTAGGCACGGTTTTCGAACAAGGCGGAGAGCCGAATTTAAGTATTATCTTTAAGCCCAGTATTCTCGTGCCTATTTTAGCGCTCGCCGTATTATCATTAGTGCCCATCCTATATAAAAAAATTCGAGGGAAACATGATCGAGACCATACTTCGCCCTAATTACCAGCGTTTTTTTGTAGACCCTATTGCGCATGCGCTTAGTCGTATTCGCTTTATCACGCCCATTAGAGTTACGTTGCTCGCTGTTATTATGGGTATGTGTTCGGCGGTATTGATTATCTGGCAACATACCTATTTGGCGGTACTCTGTTTACTGTTATCGGGCTTTTTCGATTCACTTGATGGTACGCTTGCTCGCGTGACAGGACAGGCATCGGATCAAGGTGCTGCATTGGATATTGTGGGTGATCGCATTGTTGAGTTTGTGATTATTTTTGCGTTTTATTTACTGGATCCCTCACGTAATGCACTCGGTGCATTGGCCATGTTGGGCGCTTCCTATTTGTGTGTCACTACGTTTTTAGTGGTCGGCATATTTTCAGCGAATGAAGGCAATAAAAGCTTTCATTACAGTGCGGGCTTGATGGAACGTGCGGAAGCATTTGTATTTTTTATCGTAATGATGTTAGCGCCCGTGACCTTTGCCTGGTTAGCATGGGTTTATTTTATACTTGTATTGTATACGGCGGGATTACGAGTCGTTGAGTTTACCGGTTTTTCTTTAATGTCCTGGAAAAAAAATCCCTAACACGCTTGATCTGTGTCTAGAATAGCGCGTACGTAGCATGATAGTGTGATCAATGGTGATGATCAATGAGGAGAGCTATTATGGCGGATGTTCTATGTATAGCATGGTCGGGGGCAGTTGATTTAACACAGGCGGTCAGTTGTTTAACAACAAAGGCGAATTCCTACAACATACTTCCAGTTTATACAGACTTAGCTGAAGCACATCGCGCAATTCAGGCGTGTGATGTTGTTGTTTTGGTGACGGCTGCAGATGAAGAAGATTGTCGCAATCGATCCTGGAATGAAGGGATTGCGGAATGGTTGAAACAAAAAGCCAACGGGGAAGTGACGACACGACTCTTTGTATTTGCTCAAAATAGTATTGATAGGCAGTCGACGCAGCGCTGTCGGGATGATTTTAGACACTTTAGGTCACTTGGGCTAACTACCCAATTTATATTGGATCAAAGTTATTCCTTCACTGACCTGCAGTATCAGACACTAGTATTTGGGCTAGAGGGGGCTACGGTGCTTTGTTTAGATCAATTTAAAACGCTATCGTTGCCGAATAAAAGTAAGCCACCTACGCCTGACGTTGTTGTGCCTGCATCTGCAGCGCCTGATTTGTTTCATACGTGGCGAACGGTGCAATCGGCATCGAATTATAGGCCATCACCATCCAGGTTTAATGGCGTGATCCATCTTGTGCTATTTTATAATTCACATGGGGTTAACTATAATTACACTATTCCTGATTTATTAGCGTCATGGAAGGCAGGTTGTCCAAGTCAGGGTCGGGGTGGCAGTGGTTTTGATTTTACGGTGCGTACGCGTGAGATAGCGGGTGTGGCACACAAGTCACAATGTTGGTTTGTTCCTGAAGCCACACAGACAACCTTCTACAACAAGGCTTATGTTAAAAAAGGCAAGTTTGAGGTGGTTGTGTATGTCTATGATATTGGCAGTCGCCAAAACGTGCTTGAGGACTTGTTTGTTGATGAAAAAACAACGACGATGATAGTGATTGTGGGCTTAGAGAAACTGGATGGATATGATAAAAAGGCAGCGGAACATGGGCAAGCTATAATAGCATTGTGCAATGCGGTTGGTGCGGATACGATTGTATGTTGTGATACGTGTTGGGATCGGCCTTATGGCAAAGCACCGCTTGACTGGCAACAACAGCTTGGCCTAGCGGATGGAAACTATACGGTGCTAGTGGGGCTTGATAAAATTGAAGATTGTTTATGGGAGCGTGTTAAGTTAGCGCCAGCTGAGGTGCAAGCGCCTTTGGCGGTAACAAGGAGCAGGGGTAGCCTTAATGATGGTAAAGGCGACGCTTCGCCTGGACGCAAATGTTCTGTTATGTAATGATATAGCATCGCATAAGGAAGGATTGGCATGGATCAGCAAACAAACTATGATTTCTGCGTTATTGGCGCAGGTGCTGGGGGCTTAGTCGTAACGTATGTCGCGGCTAAGCTTGGGCTTAAGGTGGCGCTCATTGAAAACAATAAAATGGGCGGTGATTGTTTGAATTACGGTTGTGTGCCGTCGAAATCGCTGCTATCAGTTGCTAAGCATGTTGATGCATGTCGTCATTTGGATGTGTTTGGGCTGCAGCCATGTTCACCGACGGTCGATTATCAAAAAATTGCAGAGTACGTGCAGCAGGTGATTAAAAAAATAGAGCCGCATGATTCGGTTGAGCGGTTTGAAGGCCTCGGCGCTACAGTCATTAAAGGCTCGCCACAATTTATCAGCAAAAACATAATTAAAGTGAATGACCAAGAAATTAAGGCGAAATATATTGTGATTGCAACCGGATCGCGTGCATCGGTACCGCCGATTCCGGGATTAGATAGCGTGCCTTATTTGACGAATGAGACTATTTTTGACTTAACCAAAGCGCCCACGCATTTATTAGTCATTGGCGCTGGACCCATTGGCGTTGAAATGGCGCAAGCGCAGTTAATGTTAGGTACGCCCGTTACGTTGTTAGATATGGCAGCAATGTTACCAAAAGACGATCCTGATGCCGTTGCTATTGTGCGCGCACGCATGGAAAAACAGGGGCTCGTGTTAAAAGAAAAGATTGCAATCGATCGGGTGGAGCAGGTCGATGGGGTGATTACGCTTCATTATACGGAAAATAAAGAACCGAAAACGGTATCAGGATCACATTTGTTGGTGGCAGCAGGGCGTGTTGCGAATGTCGAAGGCCTCGAGCTTGAAAAAGCCGGCGTTGATTATGATAACCATCGCATTAAAGTTGATTCGCGTTTGCGTACGTCAAATACACGAATTTATGCGATTGGTGATGTATCCGGTGGGCCGCAATTTACTCATGTTGCAGGCTATCAAGCTGGTATTGTTGTGCGTAATGCTATTTTTAAAATGCCGGCGAAAGTAAATTATAGCGCATTGCCGTGGGTGACTTATACGGAACCGGAACTGGCGCAAGTGGGCATGACTGAGTTGATGGCGCAACAGGAAAAGATTGAGTATAAAGTCACAACCATGACGCTCGATGACATTGATCGCTACCAAGCAGAAGCGGCAACCGAGGGATTTATTAAAATTTTAACCGATAAAAAAGGGCGGGTGCTAGGTGTGACCGCAGTGGGGCAATTAGCAGGTGAGTTATTGTTGCCGTGGTGTTTGATGATTCAAAATGGCTTGCGCTTGGGTAAGATGACTGAACTCATTGCCCCTTACCCGACGCGTAGTGAAGCCTCTAAGCGTGTGGCGGGTAGTTATTTTGATCCTATTTTATTTACCGACCGCACGCGCAAAGTGGTTAAGTGGTTATTTAAATTATTTTAGCTGATTGTGTATGTGTCTCCATCATTTGAAGGTGCCGCTTTACAGGTCGCGTTATTAAAACTTTCGGTGCGTATGTCCGGTGTCGCGGGCGAGGTGGCGGTAATAAGAAAGACACAGGTTTTGGCTGTGAATAGTGGTGTATCAGCCGCTGGTTTTTGAGTTAATGTTAAGGAGTAGGCAACGTTAAAGTCCGTCTTCCCGGGTATGATGCCAAAGCCATAGCTGAAGGGTTGGGTGGCTTGTGTGGTGAAATCGTAGGTGCTGCCTTTATTGTTTTTTTGGGCATCTGTAAAGTAGGCGGGTTCATTGGCAGAAATGATGGTGAGTCGTCCAGACCAGTTGCCATCAGTTGTATTGATATGATCCATAATGTGGACGGGATCACCAAAAGCGCTAGTGGTGAAAAGTGCGGCAGCGACAAGTAGTATTTTTTTCATACGTAATTCCTTGAATGTTAGGTGAATACTAGAGAAATTCTATGTCAGGTCACTGTGGAGTGCAAATGATAATGATTCTTAATTAAATCGCTGTTTACTTGAGGATATTTTTGATACAATCCTTTGCTTGTTAGCTAGACAGTCGCTGTGAGTGCTTGCACTCATGGAGGAAAGTCCGGGCTCCATAGGGCAGAGTGCCAGGTAACGCCTGGGGGGCGCAAGCCTACGGAAAGTGCCACAGAAATTATACCGCTGGTTTCGGCCAGTAAGGGTGAAATGGTGCGGTAAGAGCGCACCGCGCTTATGGCAACATAAGTGGCAGGGTAAACCCCACTCGGAGCAAGGCCAAATAGGTATCTAGAGTTCGCTCAACGCGTGGTCCGCGCGAGATACGGGTAGGCTGCTTGAGGTTGATGGCGACATTAATCCCAGATAGATGACTGTTCACGACAGAACCCGGCTTATCGGCTAACAACTTTAATACAAATAGAAAGCCTGCAATTGCAGGCTTTTTATTTTACCTAAACATCTGCTTTCGTTGGCGCACTTTTCATTGGTTCGAAATACAAGTAAGCCCAGCGCATGCTCATAATGCCGTGCGCGGAATAAATTTT
The DNA here is from genome assembly GCA_002732805.1 of Coxiella sp. (in: g-proteobacteria). Taxonomy (GTDB): domain Bacteria; phylum Pseudomonadota; class Gammaproteobacteria; order Coxiellales; family Coxiellaceae. Next base: position 5,338 of record NVSS01000046.1, on the reverse strand, counting down.
TGCTTCAGCGTCGACGACATTCGCTTCATCTGCAAATTGGTTCCAATAGAAAACACCGACGTTCCAGCCTTTCCAGTATTGGAGTGTATTATAGCGTGGCGAGGATTGGCCGTTTGCTTGTTTGTACATATAACACAAATCGAAGCGTGATTTATTTTTTACGGTATCGGGCTGCCAGCCATGGAAGAAAATGATCGTTGGCTTTTTAGGGTCGAAATAGCCCGTTAGCTGCAATTTTCCCATACACAATGCTTTGCCAAGTGCCTGGCGACACGCAGGCGCGGCTGATTCAGCACCATTGCTGTATTTTTAAGCCAATAGATACCGTGATCGGCTTTTATTTGGCCAAACATATTATGTTGTGGTTGGAATACGGTTGTGTCCTATTTGATGCAGTCACTCGCATAGGTAGCGGTAATCGTTAATAGAGAAAGCACGGCTATGGTGGTGCTTATCAGATTCTTTGTTAGTTTGCTCATCTTTCCCCAGCCTGTTCGTGATTAAGCCTCCCTAACTGTTATGTCCATGCCCCATTGAAATTGAAATTAATAGAATGAGGGGCTATAGAGTGCTTAGCGATCATGAAATTGTATGAGTATTACCTATTTATGGTATATGTCGGGCATCATTAGGTCCGTTGCTGGGGCGGGAGGTAATGCCTATAAAAAAGCCTGCGATTGCAGGCTTTTTTGGTGTTTCAGGAAGGAAATTGTTAAGCGGCTGCTGCGGCAGTAGCGCCTGGTCTGTTTGTAGTTAGTGCGTCAGCTTCCCTTTCAGGCGCATTGAACATGTTAGTCTTGGCTTTGCTTGTTGCTGCTAAATCTTGTTCACGTTTGGCGTCTGTAAATTGTGGTCTGCTGCTGTTAGCGAATAGCGATGTACGTTCTTGTATTGCCACGTTACTGTTGTCTTGTGCAGGGCTAGCTTGCATGGTCATTTCGCGGCTAACTTTAAGCATTGCTGTGGCATCGAACGTTTCTGTAACATTTGCAACCAGTTGGATTTCACGCATCAGGGCTGATTTGAGTGCAATTTGTGCTGCGTTTGATTGAGCGTTTGCGCCATCGAGGGCTTCTGCATTAACGGTGCTGGCGGCTACTTCACGTGTAGCGGCTGAGCGGGTGGCTAATTTGTTTTGATCTGCAAGCGCTGCGGCATGCAGGAGTTGAGACGCTGCAAAGATGCCAGCTGCTTGGTTTTGAAATGCTTGTGAGTCTTGTCTACTCATGATTTAGCCTTAGTATCTAATTAATGGAGTGTTCCATAACATATAACCCACTATATCAGCCTAATATTAAGATAACCTTAACGTTTAAAGAATGTGGTGTCAGACTAAGCATCATTCTCGATTAGACCATTTTTTCAATGAGTTAGCCGCCATAATTTGTTTAATCGCGTTAAATATAATCCTTTGCTTGATACAGTTACCTGTGTCCTACAGTATTGCCCGCTAATTATGTTTAATACGATTAAACAAATTATGGCGGCTAACTCATTGAAAAAATGTGGTTATCGTGAATTAGGTGTGGTCTGACCCCCATAATGCAAAAAAGTGTACACTTTGTGGCCTAAGGTGGTACAATGTGGATAATTGTGGGAGAAACAGGATGTTTAGAGGTTTAACTTCCCTAAATATGGACGCGAAAGGTCGGGTAACAATTCCGGCTCAGTATCGGCAAGCCATCACGGAAGAGGCTAACGGACAGTTAGTAGTAACAATTGATACGGAAGATCGTTGTTTGCTGCTCTACCCCCTGCCTCAGTGGCGCATCATTGAAGAGCGCCTTGGTGAGCTTCCCACCTTTCAGCCAGCAGCGCGGCGTATTCAACGTTTGTTGATTGGGCATGCGACAGAGCTTGAGCTTGACCGTAATAGTCGGATATTATTACCGCCTTTACTGAGAGAGTATGCAGGTCTGGACAAAACGCTAATGCTGGTAGGACAAGGTAAACGTTTTGAGATTTGGGGTGACGCCCAATGGCAGTTGAATCGCGAGAGTTGGTTGGCTGAAGGGATTGGAGATGACGACACTGGCATTCCACCTGAATTACTCTCTCTCTCATTATAAAGAGAGGTAGCCATGACGGACGAACACAGTCCGGTTTTGCTAGAAGAAGCAATAGCCGGTTTGAATATACGCGCAGACGGCATCTATATAGATGCCACATTTGGACGAGGAGGACACAGTCTAGCAATATTAAAACACCTGGGGCCCAACGGTCGGTTGATAGCTTTAGATAAAGATCCTGAAGCAATACGTTATGGTGAAAAAGGGCCCATCCAAGAAGACCCGCGCTTTGCGATCGAACACGTTTCGTTTGCCAAGACTGAAAGTGTTATAGCAAAGCGTGGGTTAATTGGTCAAGTAGCGGGTGTGCTCATGGATTTAGGAGTTTCCTCCCCGCAATTGGATGACTCGGAACGGGGTTTTAGTTTTTTACGCGATGGACCGCTTGATATGAGAATGGACACAACACAAAGCATGGATGCAGCTTCCTGGTTAAATACCGCAGACGAAGACGATATTCGCCGTGTTTTAAAAGAATATGGTGAAGAGCGCTTTGCTAAGCGCATCGCAAATGCTATTATCCTGCATCGTAGTGAACGACCTTTATCAACTACGAAAGAATTAGCCGATTTAATTACAGAAGCATCTCCCGTACACGAGCGGCATAAACACCCGGCTACTCGGAGTTTTCAAGCCATTCGTATTTTTATTAATCGCGAGCTTGATGACCTTAAAGATACATTGGAGCAAACGCTGAATGTATTAGAGGTCGGCGGTCGGTTGTGTGTGATTAGCTTTCATTCGTTAGAAGACCGTATTGTAAAACGTTTTATACGCAAAGAGTCTCAAGGTGAGCAAGTCCCGCGAGGGTTGCCCGTAAAAGAAGCAGATATTCAAAGGCGGTTAAAAAAAATAGGTAAACTAATTACACCTAGCGAAAAAGAGATTAAACTAAACTCACGTGCACGAAGCGCGTGTCTAAGGATAGCGGAGCGACGATCATGAATGCGATCACTCGAGTACATAGCCAGCAAATAAAGCTGAACCCCTTTGCCGGATTGGTTGTTAGCAGTCGTTATATAGCGATGTTGATATTATTTTTGTGTGTTTTTGCTTCGGCCGTTGGCGTTGTATACATGAAGGATTTAAATCGACGTTTGTTTATCCAATATCAGGGGTTACAGCAAGCCCAGCAGCAATATGATGTTGAATGGGGCAAGTTATTGCTTGAGCAGAGTGCGTGGTCGACTCAGGCGCGCGTTCAAGCGATTGCGGGACATGATTTGGGCATGGTAATGCCATCACGTCGCAATATCACGTTAGTAGATTTACCGCAGTGATTGATCATGATGAGGGGCTATGCAGTCAAAAAAATACACAGGACGTTTTTACTTTGTTATCGCCTTATTAATTATCGCTATCCTGTGTATCTTCGTTCGTTTATTTTTCCTTAATGTACGAGAACGTTCCTTTTTAGTAAAGCAAAGTAATGCGCGTACCATGCGTGATATTGCGATACCCTCTTATCGTGGCATGATTTTGGATCGCACCGGTTCGCCTCTGGCCATTAGCTCTCCTGTGGATGCAGTGTGGGTCAATCCGAAGGATTTCAAGGCAACAGCGGTTGAGGAGCAAGCGCTCGCAAAAGACCTAAACAGATCGATAAGTTTTGTGCAAAAGCGTGTGCGTAATCGGCATGGGCGTGAATTTGTTTACTTAAAACGTCAAAATACCCCAGCGGTAGCGACTGAAATTGCGGATTTGCATATTCCGGGTGTTCATCTACAGAAAGAATATAAGCGCTTTTACCCCGAAGGCGAAGTCGCCGCTCATGTGGTGGGTTTAACTAATATCGATGACCGTGGCCAGGAAGGGCTGGAGTTGGCCTATGATAAATGGTTATCAGGCACGGCCGGCGCGCGTGAGGTGATTAAGGATCGTAAAGGGCATGTGATTCGCGATGTCGCCATTTTGAAGCAACCGCTGCAAGGTCACAATCTCACCCTCGGTTTAGATCATCGCATTCAATATATTGCTTACAGTGCGATTAAGCAGGCGGTTAGTGAGTATCATGCGAAGTCAGGTTCCGTTGTTGTCTTGAATGATAAGACGGGCGAGGTATTGGCTATGGCCAATGCACCTTCCTATAATCCCAATGACCGTCCAAGTGATAAGAATGGTCGCTACCGTAATCGTGCAGTGACAGACATGTATGAGCCGGGTTCTGTTATCAAATCGTTTAATATCGCGCTCGCATTACAAAGTGGCAAGTACACGCCAGATAGTGTGATTGATACGAGCCCGGGACGCATGCGTGTTGGTAAGTTAGTCGTAAAAGATGATGGGCTCAATTATGGACGGATTGACCTCACCACCATCTTACAGAAATCCAGTAATATTGGTGCGGCTAAAATATTAATGTCACTACCACCGAAAAATTATTGGTCACTACTGCACAATTTTGGTTTTGGCGTTATTACACGTAGTGGTTTCCCAGGTGAATCGCCAGGACATTTTGTACCACAAAACAAATGGCACCCAACGGTTGTTGCTACGTTGGCGTATGGATATGGGGTTGCTGTGACGACATTACAGCTAGCGCATGCCTATGGAGTTTTAGCGGATCACGGTGTTTCTGTGCCGGTGTCCTTGTTAAAACTGACGAAACCCGCTGTAGGGCATCAGGTTATTCGTAATGATGTCGCAGATGATGTGGTGAAAATGTTAGAAGCTGTCGTAGAGCGTGGCGGTACTGGGTTGCATGCACAAATACCCAATTATCGCGTCGCGGGTAAAACAGGAACCGCTTATATTGCAGATGGGCATGGTTACGATAAACACCGTTACATCTCTGACTTTGTTGGCATGGCGCCTGCATCTGACCCCGATTTAGTGGTGGCGGTTGTGTTGCGCGATCCGCACGGACAACATTTTGGCGGCTTGGTGTCTGCGCCGGTGTTTGCAAGAGTGATGGCAGCTTCTTTACGTATTTTAGATATCCCTCCTGACAGCATGTCAAAAAAATAACTGGACGAACTATCTGTTTACTTAGATAATGGGTGCATCATGCGTGAAATTCGCGCTAAATTAAACAGAAGGGATTTGTTTTGTCTATACGTATATTACTTCGTTCATTAGGTTTTTCGCTGATTATCACAAATATAGGGCTTGCTGTCGCTGCATCACCCAGCTTATCGTTGCCACAAGTGATGGCGCAGGAGCACGACATTGCTATTAAACAAGTGATGGTGACGGCGGATAAAAGCCGTGATCCTAAATTGATGGGGCAGCTTTTAAGAGTATTTCAGACGAACCAACGCCTTATTATC
>NVSS01000045.1 GCA_002732805.1 Coxiella sp. (in: g-proteobacteria) | reverse complement strand
TCTTTAACCGCAGACGCGGGACGTTCGACGACCTCGCCTGCTGCAATTTGATTGGATAATTGTTGATCAAGCTTTTGAATGTGCATCGTTGATTCCTGTTGTCCCAGAGTTGTTGTACTGTAGTACATCTCCTTATGTGATTCAAATGTAATAGCATGCTAAACCTGTACTCTTTATGAACCATCACAGGTGTTAACCATTGAGTATTTTAATAGGCCCTGATGGCAATTTTTTTGTACAACGCAAACTAATAAATGAACAAGTTGCACCGGTCACTGTCGGTGAGTTTTCATTGTCACCTGAGGCGTTTAACTTCGTTGAACACGACTTATCTGCCGACACGGCCGAACAGATTTTCAAGTTGATCCCAACGGATATGCAGGCGATGTGCAAACAAAAGGACCTTATCCCAACCAAGGCCGGTCTTTTTCAAAGTGACCGTGATGCGATGTCGGAACGCCGTTCTCAAGCCAGCCAAACACCCCGCATCAACAACGGTGACGAAATACATTTTATTTTTGGCGGTGCGAATCGTTTCACACCAAGGTAGACTATACCGATACCCTGCCAAAAACCTATCTCTAAAATCAAAGCGTTACAATACTCCCGAATAAACATCCAATTTAAAGCCTATTTTATTGATTTTATGGAACTTATATCTTAACCTATCATTTGGTTTTTCAAAAAATATACTACACTCACCCTAATCAGCCATTTGGAGCCTAGATACTAGCCTTGCTCCCGCAATTAAATGGTGATTTATCAGGCAGTGAGCTTAATGCAATAGTCGGTGATTTTAGGGGACTATTCCCTGTTCTTTTGCGTGCCACAGAAATCAACCTACCTGACGATGTACTGGATTCATTTAACCTATTAGGCGCGTACGTACAGCTTGAAATGGAAGATGAGCCTGTATTCCATGGCCAAACATTTACTGAGTTTTTTGCTTCGCCGAGCACAAGTGATTTGTTTGGCCGTCTCCCATTCCTCGCTCGACGCTTATGAGACAACCTCGTATTTGGCAGTAGCGAATTTCGCCGGGTAAGATTAAATTCAATTACGAAAAACGGCGGTGCAAGCGCTCTGCGAGCATTGTTCCGCGAGGGGGGCGATCTTCGAAATATTCGCTGATACCACGTGACATAGAGCGTGCTAAGCGTCGCTGGTAATTAGGACTGGTGAGGCGCCGCTCCTCTGCCCTATTTGAAATAAATCCTGTTTCTACCAGTAGTGATGGGATATCGGGCGATTTTAAAACAACAAATGCGGCCTGCTCAACACGATCACCATGATGCAAGTGTGCATACTTGCCAATGTTCGTCACCAAGTCTTCGCCGATTTGTAGGCTGGCGCGTACCGTAGCGGTTTGCGATAAATTAATTAATACGGATCTCAAAAGATTACTTTTATCGCCAAGATCCACACCCCCCATCAATTCTGATTTGTTTTCACGTGTCGCTAACCAACGTGCTGCTTCACTAGTAGCGCCACGTTGTGATAGCGCAAACACCGACACACCTTGCGCCGAATGATCGCGATACGCATCCGCATGTATGGCAATAAACATATCTGCTTTATCGCGACGGGCGATAGCTAAGCGACCACGTAACGGAATAAAGTAATCACCGCTACGTGTCAGCACCGCTTTAAACCCGGGAATACGATTAAGATCACGCTGCAAATCTTTGCCAATTTCCAGTACAACGTTTTTTTCATGTGTGCCGTGTGCGCCCGTGGCACCGGGGTCTTTACCGCCGTGCCCTGGATCTATCACCACGACTACTTCGTGCTCTTTACGTGTGAGCATGGATTTTGGAGTAATCAATGTGCGAACATACTGCGTAGGCTGAGAACGTTTGTGCCTTGAAAAAATGCTGTTGAAACCCATCACATTCATTCGCTTACCCAGTAAATCCACAACAAAGCGGTGTGTGTATTTGTGAGTGGCCGGCAATGAAAATGATTTAACCTGCACCTTATGATCCAGATCCAATACAATACGTAATGACTTACCACGATGGCGCACACGAATTTTCGTCACGGGCGTGGTGACGTAGGCACCTGCCGAAAACATTTTTCTAAGGTGCACATTCGGAAAATCAAACACCGCGCGATCCGGGTGGCTTAGATAACGATAGGTATGTGATACCGGCGCTGTGGTCTCAAACACAAACTGCCAATGGTGTGGCTTGCGAATCACCCTTAATCCTGTGATCTCAATGCGCGCGGCCAACGACGTCACCGAAAGCAGTAACGCCAGCACCAAAAAGACACTCTGTTTAATGTGTTGGATTTTCATAGTATTAATTGTGCAATAGATACCCGACTTAAGCAAGATTAAGCACATAAGGGCTAATATAATGGAGACTCCTATGTGTCACAACCTTGCCCTTCATTCCAGCAGCGTACGTATAGTACATTTATCGCCATCAGTCCATTGCTAATGCACTGTTCCATAACATTCAAGATGATTTAAGGTGCCACAGATCATTGTGTGACGATCATAACCTATTATTAAAAATGCAATAGTAACAGCGGCCATGAGCGCGGATGAATAGCCAATCCAAGCCACATACCAATAACGCTTCTGAGACATGTCTTTACTAACTATTTTATGCCCGTAACTAAATGCTATGCACATAGCCGTAACACACAATGCCCCGCGCCGGGCATGACGGTGAAGCCCTTTTATGGCGCCGCCTCGAACACTAAGGAATCAACCCTCATCTTTTGCTTCAAAAAATCCCATGTGGCACCTTGTGTCACACTTAAATGCGACCACGGTCAATGGGTGCTTTCTCGAAGAAGCGAGTTGTTCCAGCTCATGATACCGAAAAAAAAATGGCGCTGCTCGCAAACATAAATGGGTAAGCGTATTGTAGGAGAATCATAGTTCTATGCCGCTATGGGCGACCCAAATAAACCGCGGCAATGATTTTTTCATCTATAATTTTCGAGCGAAATCACTGTGAACGATCCCTTGCCGGATTTTTTTAAGAGTGACGGACGCGCTATCGTCTACCGATGCATTACGCGCATCCATCACTGTCGGTTGATTTTACGTTCATCGCCGTGAATTTCGATGACGCAATGCATGTCTGACTTGGGGAGTAAGGCGGCAGCGACGCGGGGCCATTCGATGAGACAGATGGCATCGTCTTCAAAGTAATCGGCAAATCCCATTTCCTCAAGCTCTTGCATGTCCGACACGCGGTATAAATCAAAATGGTGTACAACCACGCCGTCTAACGAATACGTTTCAACCAGTCCATAGGTTGGGCTTTTAACCGTTTTATCATGCCCTAGCTGACGCAAGAAACCGCGCACCAGTGTCGTTTTACCGGAGCCTAATTCACCCTCCAGGGTGATAATTGATGGCGCGCTATATTCTTGCGCCAACTCAGCGCCAAACTGTTCCATTGCTTCGGGTGTATTGATCGTTTTCATTTGTTACCAATATTCATATAAGGATTAATGAGTTCGGGCAAGTACTTTAAAACATCGGTCGCCAATAAGCCACGCTCGCCTTGTGCTTCCGCAGCTTTGTCGGCTGCTTTTGAGTGGATAAATACGCCCGCCTCTGCTGCACGCTCAAGCTCTAAGCCTTGCGCCAACAGCCCACCAATCATACCGCTTAAAATGTCGCCCATGCCGCCGGTTGCCATGCCCGGGTTGCCCGCGGAACACACATACGGAATATCACTGGGGCCTTCGATAATGGTGCCTGAGCCCTTGAGGACAATCACACCATCGTATTGATGCTGTAGCTCACGTGACGCTTGGAAACGATCACTTTGCACATCATTGGTACCTATATGTAATAAACGCGCTGCTTCGCCCGGATGCGGCGTCAGCACCCAACTGTCACACGGCCGTGGTGTTAGACCTAGTAAATTTAAGGCATCTGCGTCCAATACTTTGGGTAAGTCACTTTCCAACACGGTCGCTAACAATTCCTGCGCCCATTCAGTCTTACCGAGTCCAGGGCCAATAACGATCGTCGTAACATTCTCAATGAGCTTCAGTAAATCATCACGATTAGTGCAACTGTGACACATTGCTTCTGGACGCATGCCACTCACCACGGATATGTGTTCAGGGCGTGTCGCAACCGTCACTAAACCGGCACCGATACGCATCGCTGATTCCGCTGCCATACGCACCGCACCACCCATGCCGTAATCACCGCCAATCACCAAAACGTGCCCGTAGTCGCCCTTATGCGCGTCACGTTTACGCCGCGGTAACAACACTTTAATGTCATCCCATGTGAGCAGCTCCGCCGCATGTTCTGCCTTGGTGAAGATGTCGTTAGGCACCTCTAGACTGTCTAATACAACCTCGCCACAACGCGCACGCGCTGAGTGTGTGAATAGCCCTTGCTTTAAGGCAATGAATGTAATGGTGATGGTTGCTCTAACAGCCGTGCCTAAAACAGCGCCGGTATCAACATCAATGCCTGAGGGTACATCAAGTGCTAACACGGGAAGCTCAGATGCATTAATTGCATCAATGCACGTTGCATAAGGTTCTTCAACAGTACCTTTTAAACCGCTTCCCAGCACGGCATCAATAATCACATCACCGCTAAAACAAATCTCTGGATGAAATTGAGTAAACGCAACACCCATGTCATGTGCTTGGTTACAGGCTTCTAATGCTGCCCCTTTTAACTCGGCTACATCAGTTAACGTGTAAAGTGTCACGTTAAAACCGGATTCTTGCGCTAAACGCCCCACCACAAAACCGTCGCCACCGTTGTTGCCTTTACCACAAACAACGGTAATGGTGCGTGCTTCTGGCCACGTTTCTTTAAGTAGATTAAACGCTGCCAATCCGGCCTTATTCATCAAGCCAATATCTGAATCTATTTCCTCAGAAATAGTCAGTGCCTCAAGCTCACGAACCTGGGCATTAGTGTACAAAAAGGTCATCTACTAGACTCACCGTAAAAGAATTGATCCATTTTACCAGGCAATTTATAAAAGTGAAACTCATGTTATACTCTCATGATGAATTTTGAGCTAAAAGATAAGATTAAGTCCTGGGGTGAAGCGCTTGGATTCCAAGATATTTTAATTTCAGATCCCAATCTTGACTCTATTAATCAACGCTTTCAAGAAAGCATCTCTAAAAATCATCACGCGGACATGGAATATCTAATTAAAAACAGTCTATTACGCACGAATCCGAGCAAGATGGTTGAAGATACTAAATCGATTATTATTGCGCGCATGGATTACTTACCCCCAAACCCCAAAATTATCGAAACCTTACGCGATAAAAACAAAGCCTACATCGCACGTTACGCACTGGGCCGTGATTACCATCGCCTCATTCGTAAGCGCCTTAAAAAGCTGGCGCAGCAGATTGAAGCCGTACACGGCCCTTTTAATTGGCGCCCCTTCGCCGACAGTGCCCCCGTTTTTGAAAAGCCATTGGCGGCAAAAGCAGGCATCGGCTGGCAGGGAAAAAACACCTTAATCATTAACCGCAAAGCAGGCTCTTATTTCTTTTTAGGCGTGTTGTACACGTCACTTGAGCTGCCCTTCGATCCCCCCGTAGTCGATCATTGTGGTAGCTGCACTGCGTGTCTTGATATCTGTCCAACGCAAGCATTCCCCGCGCCGTATCAGTTAGACAGTCGACGTTGCATCTCATACTGGACGATTGAAAACAAGGGCAGTATACCCGTTGAAATACGTGAGAAAATGGGCAACCGTGTGTTTGGTTGCGATGATTGCCAGCTCATTTGCCCCTGGAATAAATTTGCAAAAGCGGCAACAGAACAAGCATTCCTTCCGCGACATCAGCTCGACACAAGCACGCTAATTGATTTGTTTTCTTGGGATGAATCAACTTATATGAAACGAACGGAAGGTTCGGCGCTGCGCCGCACGGGTTATCAAAGCTGGTTGCGTAACCTTGCAGTCGGCTTAGGCAATGCACCGCCAAGTGACGAAAAACGTCATGCCCTACTAGCACAAAAAACACAGGCGTCAGAATTAGTAAAAGAACATATTGATTGGGCTCTAAATACAACCTTTGTTAGTAGTCGCTGAAACGCTTTTCTAAAAACTCAGCCCACATCCAACGCTCTAACAGCGCCCTTGGGGAAACGCACCAATCAATTGGTAGGCACTCAGCATCTGCAGATTCTTTAGTCCTATATTAATGCGCCGACGGAAGGTAATGGCCGAAGCGAATAAGTTTTTCACCGTGTGTGTCGCGCAATGTTAATTTCGGGCATTGTCGCGGTTTATTCAAGTTGCCTAAGGCAGCATAACAACATTTGGCGACACACAGGCCTTCATTTGATAAGCTTGGCCATGCAATTTCCATTGAGCAATATGACTCGAGATACAATCATTCAAATCTGTGATGTCATCTCCTGCTTCATAGACTCCTGTCAGCAAAGATGCTGGTTGATCACTTATAAAACTGCCAAATGCCTCTAGAGAGGCTAGATAATTAAAGTCATCTCTATTTAATTTTTCAATTAATGAGCATGCAATATCTTTTTTTAATATGTCAATAACCTCGCCCGTGAGCGGCTTAGCGTCATAATCAAATAATGCAATATTTTGTAAGGATCCTAGCTCCGCTGCGAAATGACTATCCAAAAGCGTTGAAGCAATACCCTGCAATAAGTCAGCCATTTTTACAGCAGCTGACTTGAGCTTACGTAAGTGCTCATATGACGGGGTATTAGTAGATGTCTCAGGATCGCATTTTTCATAAAACTTATTGGTATAGCTCTCAGCTGTATTAAATAACCCAACATGAATAGCGGCCTCGGCCGCTGGTAATAACGCAAAAAAATGATCGCCTTCTGCAAGTCCTTCCAGATAATTAAACGCTTCTGAATAATCACCTCGGGCAAGGTATACTACACCATTCAATAGCTGACGGAATAGACCCTCTTCAGGGAATAAGTTAATTATCATACTCACTAACGTAGGCTTGTTTAATGCTAAATTTTGACAAATTTGAAGGGTGAAAAATTCAGGCACCTGAGTGCGATTCTCATTAAAGGTTGCGTGCACCCATGTCACGGCAGCGCTGCTATCACTCTTATCTATCCGGAGATAGATTTCATTAAGAAATTGATTGGAAAAAACGGTGCTCTTTGTCGCTATGGCAATCTTTACTGCACGCGAAAGAACGGTCATAGCGTGGCCTTTCTGCCCTGCCTGCCATGCTCCGAGCGCTTCGTCGCGTATTCGCAATGCTTGGATACGTAACAACTGTACAGCCTGATCACTCAATCTCATGACTTCCCCTAACCCATTATTATTTTTTGACAATAATAGCAGGGCTAGGTTAAGGAAATATTAATGGTTAGATGGGCGCATCAGCTGGAATAATATGCTTTTCCTTTAGTGCTGACCACAGCGCATCGGGAATATCTATTTTATAGTTATCAAGATTTTGCTGCATTCTGTCAGCAGAACGCGAACCCGCTGCAACAGAGGGCAAGCTTAGATGAGTTTATTGGTTTTATCAAAACTGGGCCACATAAGCAAAAATAGACTGACTAAAGCCAAATATCTTATCGAGCGGACTCTCAACTTTTACAAAGCCTGCAGTAGCCCCTGTTTATCCAAACAAGCCCTGTTTTAGTGACCCTGCATCCGCACTCATATCCTGCTGTAATTGTTGCTGTAGCTGCTTAATTTCTGCCTCTTGATTTTTTACTGTATTCTGCAAATATTCTATGGCACTGAGAGCCTTCTCAAGCTTAGTCTCTAATGAGCTTATCCTGTCCCCTTGTGCCGTTACTTCACCTAATTTTTCTTCTGCTCTCCACTGAAAAAAGAAAGTTGATAACTTTGTACGGTTTAAATTTATAGGCGCCTGTTTTTCCATAGTACTGGCAGCCTTCGCTCCTAAGCCTTTTAAAAATTTAAGAACCTCTATTGCATTGTGTTCATCTCCCCTATTTCCTAGGTGAATTGCATAGTCCAGCATCGTACCTTCAGTTTCCTTTATTCCATTTTTGGCCCAAATGCCAAGCGCCCCATCTAGACCTTGCACTGTTGCGTTAACATCAACATTGAATTTAGTAATTAGCGCTTTCATAAAAGCAAAGAGACTCTGTTTTAAGCCTTCATCATTATCATAACGAATATAAAAATAAATAAAACTCTGAAGCATGTTGCACTGGCTGACCACCTGGTAGTCTTTTGTTATACGCACCAGAGGCGCATCAATATTAAAATCAGAAGGCAACAGCGACTCAATAAGCTCAGCCGCCTGATCAGACGAAAATGCCTCGTCTGTTTCCGGCTCCAGGACTTCATTCCAAACTACTTGAGCTAATAATGTAATGGGGTATGCACCCTCCTTATTTTTTAACGACACATTTGGAGATGAGCGAAGTAATGCTCTTAGCATGTCACTCAGCCACTCCCCCACATAGACATTACCCAAGAGTAGATGCAATAATGTGTTTCCTTCACAGTTCTGCATATTCACATCAATAGCGGATATTAATTCGCCAAAAAAATCGCCTAGGTCATCATCCATCACTATCAAATGAAGACCATCCCTTTGAGCCGCAATTAAAGAATTCACTGTCACTGAGTCCTGCTTACCTAGCGCTTGCTTTATCTTCGTTATATATTCATCATTTTTCATCTACATACCCTATATTTATCAAGGCATAATATGGTCAATGTATGGTCATGTCAAATTATTTTATCGGGTGAGTAAGCTAGGGAGGAAGTGCCCTGGCTTACTCACCCACTTATAAACCATAACTTATCTGGCACTAATGTAATGAACCATCCCACCCAATAAGTTGTTAGTCACTACTAAAGCAGGGTACTTACTTTAACATTTGTGGCTATATCATTTTTTCGCAACAGTGCCCTCACCATCACTGAATTTTGACTCAATTTACACGCCTCAGCTGTGAAATCAATGAAGATTTTAATTTTTTTTAAAGGGTTAGGGGGGGTTCATGTTATAGCGGCTTACTTATCGCCGGGCTGGAATGTCTGTAGTGCGCTCATGAGTTTGGGCATCCCGACGCACAACAACAAATAGACGCATTACTCGCGCCCATCATTGAACCCTCTCCCGTTGCGCCTATTTACGCTCATACGGCACTACCAGATAGGCTAGGCATAAACGAAAACAGTGTGCTAATTACGTCAAAAACAGCGGGTTAGCTATTTGGCTGCAACACCACCTATTTAAATTCAAGAGAGTTTGTTATACTGCCGCCACTCAATTAGTTAGTGTACAGGTACAAATTATGTTACAAGCTCCTGAATTATTGTCTCCAGCCGGCACACGCAAAGCGATGCGTTTTGCCTATGCCTACGGTGCAGATGCCGTTTATGCCGGTCAGCCGCGCTATAGCTTACGTGTGCGTGAAAACGAGTTCTCCACCGATAATATTGCCGAATCTATTGCCGAAGCTCATGCGCTGGGCAAAAAATTCTTTTTAGCCAGTAATATTTCACCACATAATGAGAAAGTCAAAACGTACATCAAAGACTTAACGCCCATAATGGAAGCGAAACCTGACGCAATTATCATGGCGGATCCCGGTCTCATCATGATGGTACGCGAGCAATGGCCTGATCAAGAAATTCACCTCTCTGTACAGAGTAATGTCGTTAACTTCGCAACGGTCAAATTCTGGAAATCGTTCGGCGTGTCACGTATTATTTTGTCGCGTGAACTGTCCCTACGCGAACTGGAAGCGATGCGTAACGAATGCCAAGACATGGAATTAGAAGTCTTTGTGCATGGTGCATTATGCATGGCCTACTCTGGACGCTGCTTATTATCAGGCTATATTAACCATCGCGACGCTAATCAAGGCACGTGCACCAATGCTTGCCGCTGGAAGTACGACGTTAAAGAAGTCAAAGAAGACGAATGGGGTAACACCACCGATGTCCAACCTACACTAGGTGTAGGCCAGCCCACCGATAAAACCTTTGTGATCCAGGAACAAGGGAAAACAGATCGCGGCATGATCCTTCAAGAAGATGAACACGGCACCCATATCTTAAATTCAAAAGACTTACGCGCGATTCACCATGTTGAGAAATTCGTTGAAATGGGCATAAATTGCCTTAAAATTGAAGGGCGTACCAAATCTTTCTTCTACGTCGCCCGAACCGCACAGCTCTACCGCCAAGCAATTGATGATGCGGTTGCTGGCAAACCATTCAATATGCAGTTAATGGATGACCTCGAAGGCCTTGCCAATCGTGGCTATACCGAAGGCCTCTACCGCCGTCACGTCCATGATGAATACCAGAACTACGAACAAGGCAATTCCATGGCCACCAAGCAAAAATTTGTCGGTGAAGTTACCGATTATGACGCCTCAACCGGCATGGCTGAGATTAATGTCAAAAACAAATTTTTAGTGGGTGATTCACTGCAATTAATGCAGCCAGGCGGTAATAAATACTTTACCCTGGAGCACATTGAAGATAAGCATGGTCGCGCTAAAGAATCCGCTCCCGGCAGTGGTCATATCGTCAAAATCCCTGTGGGTGAACTCAAAAACCCTGAGCTTGGCCTGCTGATACGTGATTTGCCCCAATAGCCCTATAAATCAACATAATATACACTTAAGTTTGCCTTAAGGTTTGATGCGTATAATGAGCAGTATTAGCCAAACTTAAGTAAGGTATCTCAAATGGCAGCGCCAGCAGAACTGCAAGATATAAGAAAATTAGCCGAAATTGGCACGGTAGTCGCCGCTGCAGGATTAAAAGACCCAGCAACCGCAGAAACAGACCTTGATACTGTAGCAGCACAAACACCTTCGACTACTCTCGATGACATCGACCTCTTTGGCGCCCCTGCTGCGGATGATTTATTTGCGAAAGAAGATGCCCCATTACATAAAAGCGGCTGGGATCCAACAGAAGGTGAGGATTATGACGCAGAGTTTGAAGCGGACATGGTTGCCAATAAAGAAGCCGCTAGAAGTAAAGCCGCAGAAAGCGAAGCTGCTGCTCAACAAGAATTTTCAGCAAAATTACAAACCGCTTTTTCAAAGCAAGGGAAGTCCATTACCCTCACGCCAGCAGACGACACAGCTAAACAAAGCTGGCGAAAACCGCCACCAGGCCAAACGGCTGCAAAAGGCTCGCTGACAAGTGCCGAAAACGACACGAGCCTCGGTAATGGCAAGTATGACCTTGAAATTAAAAATAAAGCTGGTGAAACGTCTAAACTTTCAATCGAAGTCACTGACGATAAAATGCTAATACATTTACCAAAGGGTCGTGATCAAGAAACGATTAATGCAGGACTCGATGTTGCGAAAGAAGCGGGCTGGCAAAAAGTTGATGTGGAACCAGGTAAATTTTCTCCTGAAGAACTTAAAACCATGAATGACGAATGCATAAAACGTGACATGGGCTTACAAGTTGGTGGTGAAGATTATACGGTTGAGATGGGCAAAAAGAAAGAAACCGAAGCCGCACCAAGCAGGAGTATGGGCCCCGGTAATTCATCATAACCCGCAAACGCCTTGCTTTTGCAGGTTATACGAGCTCAAAATCAATTTGACGTTTATCGAGATCAACGCGCGCTACTAGCACTTTAAGACGGTCACCCAACTGATAACTCTTGCCTGATTTTTTACCACGCAATAGATGATGTGTTGAATCATAGTGGTAATAATCATTTTTCAGCGCCGTAATATGCACCAGCCCTTGCACGTAAATATCTTTTAACTCAATAAATACACCGAAGCCCGTCACGTCTGTAATAAAGCCTTCAAACTCTTTGCCTACTTTATCTTGCATAAATTCGCACTTCAGCCAATCAGTCGCATCACGTGTTGCTAAATCAGCACGACGCTCGGTCAACGAGCAATGGCTGCAAATATCTTCGATCATCTCAACATCATACATAAATTTAGAGACTTTTTTACCAGCCACTAAATGTTTAATCCCGCGATGCACAACGACATCCGGATAACGACGAATAGGTGACGTAAAATGTGTATAACGCTCAAATGCCAAGCCAAAATGACCTCGATTCACTGGACCGTACGTTGCTTGTCGCATCGAACGTAACATCACTGTTTGCAATAAATGAAAGTCAGGACGTTTTTCAATTTGGGCTAATAACGTGGAATAATCAGCAGGTGATGGTTTGTTGCCACCGCCAAGCTTCAACGCAAATACTTTAAGAAAATCACGCAGCGACAGCAATTTCGCTTCTTCTGGATGTTCGTGATTACGGTATAGAGCACTTATCTCTGCACGCTCGAGGAAATCTGCCGATGACACATTGGCCAGCAACATCGCTTCCTCAATCATGCGGTGTGCTTCATTACGGTGTCGTGGGATGATTTTTGATATTTTGCTGTTCTCATCAAAAACAATTTGCGTTTCCACCGTATTAAATTCAATCGCACCACGCTTATGTCGAGATGCTAATAACTTTTCAAACAAGTTATGGAATTCTTTTAAATGCGGATACAGTGCGGCATCATCTGTTTTGCCTTCTTTAAGCGCTTTAGCGACAAACGTATAGGTCAGACGTGCGTGAGAATGAATGGTCGCCGCAAAAAAGTCATATGACTCTAAGCACCCTTTTTTATCGATTTGCATTTCGCAAACCATTGCTAAGCGATCAACATTCGGTTTTAACGAACACAGCCCATTAGACAATTTCTCAGGCAACATCGGAATCACTTTTGATGGAAAATAAACCGAATTACCACGCGCAATTGCTTCCGTATCCAGCGCTGAGCCGGGTTTCATGTAATGCGTCACATCAGCAATCGCCACATACAACGTCCAGCCTGTGCCATTCTTCTTACAAAAAATAGCATCATCAAAATCACGGGCATCTTCGCCATCAATCGTTACAAAATGCAGGTCGCGTAAATCCTTACGCCCTTTTCTGTCCGCATCGGTCACATGATCGGGAATAGCGTCAGATTCAGCAATCACTTCGTCAGGCCACTCAAAGGGTAGCTCATGTGAACGTAAGGCTAATTCGACTTCAAGCCCAGGCGTGATGATATCACCGAGGATATCAACGACTTTACCCGTCGCTTGACGTCGTTTAGTAGGTTGATTGATAATTTCGACCACCACAAACTGACCCGGCTTGGCGCCGCCCACTTGTTGCGGTGGAATAATAATGTCTTGAGCAATAGATTTGCTATCAGGATCAACGAAGGTCGCGCCGCCCTCTTCAATAAAACGTCCCACGACTTGATGTGTGTTACGTTCGATAATCTCAACGATAACGCCTTCTTGGCGTCCACGGTAATTAGTGCCTGTGACACGTATCAATACACGATCATCACTAAACACTTCACGCATTTGGCGCGCCGGTAAGAAAATATCGTCACTGCCGTTATCTGGGATAAAAAAGCCAAAGCCATCACGGTGCCCTTCAATGCGACCTGGCAACAATTCCATTTCATCCACCATGGCATAATGGCCACGGCGATTCACCATCAGCTGACCATCGCGCTCCATCGCACACATGCGTCGGCGTAAGCCTTCTTTTTCATCGTCGGTTTTAAGCGAGAAAGCTTTAATAAGCTTTTGCAGCGAAAATGTTTTTTCTTGTTCTTTAAAAAACTGCAAGATAAACTCACGGCTCGCTACTGGACTCTCATACAGTTCGGTTTCCCTTTTTAAAAAGGGATCCGTTTTTTTATAACGTTTTACCACTAATTCCTCGTTTCTTGATATGATGTGATTATTGAAATTTGAACATTCTGTGTATTATCCACTAAATTGCAATAATTTGCACTAATAGGATAGAGCAACCCGCGGAAAACTCTCGGTATAATGTCATTTCTAGCTTCATTTGCACCTAAGGCACTATTTTTACGCTGTCATGACTATATTTTAGACATTACTGTGTGTAAAACGGTGCCTCTTGTTTTTGCCCGCTACCGTACAATAATAGGAAGACGTACGCTACTTACCTAGCTCTTTTGGACGATCAACCGGTAGCGGCCAACGCCTAGCATCACCATGAGCTACAAATCCATGTGCATTCCTAACCGATGAAACATTAAGAAAACCCTAAGCATCATACCGCCAGCAAAGCACAGATAGCATTAGGCGGATCTACAACAAGCTGATATAATTGATTTATTGTACAAAGGAGACACCCCATGAAATACGCTCTTACCTTGCTCAGCCTAGCGGCTGGCTCACTATTGCTTAGTGGTTGCTTTCATTCTCAAACACCACATCCGCAAGGCTATTGCCACCACCTTAAAACAGAAATTAACAGCTATAATCACAGCGGCCTTAGCCGTGCGCAAAATGGCAATAATGTCGCCACTCGCTCTGCTGCACTTCGACGCTATAATGACTATGGTTGCGATGACTAAGCAGCTTTGTGCCACAACACCCGTTTCGGCCATAGTTCAAACGAGGGTTACACCCGATATCGCAAAAGGGTCCTAGCCAGACACCGACGAAAATAGGCTGGGCCTACTATTACAAGCATTAGCATCAACTCAGATAAATTAAGGTTTAACCTAGAAATAACACCGCTTATATCGATGCCTGGTCTTTTTTCTCTGAATTTCACAGTGCCCAGCTTGACTCACATGAAACCACGCTACGTAAGCACCTCAAAAGAATTGCTATAATACATCCCAAAAAATATCCGTAACCCATTGTTTAAAAAACGATAATTGAATTATAAGCACTACTGAGGCACTTACGCTTTATCCTAGCTTTTTTATGACACACATTTTCCCACTACAGATTGTAATTTATACGCCCTAGTGATATATTGCGCAGCATTAGTACATGCGGAGGGTGTTGTGGGAAAATTTAATGATTTAGTTGATGCAAAAACAGGTGTTGAAACCACCTTAGAAGGCGACGCGCTTAGTGCTGCTCAAAAAAATAGGGTCGTGATCACTAAAAAGGCCTATAAGCAGCGCCAAAATTTAGTTGATGCAAAAACAGGTGTCAAAACCACCTTAGAAGGCAACGCGCTTAGTGCTGCTCAAAAAAGCGGGGACGTGATCACTAAACAGGCCTATAAGCTGCGCCAAAATTTAGTTGATGCAAAAACGGGAGTTGCAACCACCTTAGAAGGCGATGCGCTTAGTGCTGCTCAAAAAAGCGGGGGCGTGATCACTGAACAGACCTATAAGCGGCACCAAAATTTAGTTGATGCGAAAACGGGAGTTGCAACCACCTTAGAAGGCGACGCGCTTAGTGCTGCTCAAAAAAATAGGGGCGTAATCACTGAACAGGCCTATAATAAGCGCCACAATTTAGTTAATGAAAAAACAGGTGTCAAAACCACCTTAGAAGGCGACGCGCTTAGTGCTGCTCAAAAAAATGAGGGCGTGATCACTGAGCAGACCTATAAGCGGCGCCAAAATTTAGTTGATGCAAAAACAGGTGTCAAAACCACCTTAAAAGGCGACGCGCTTAGTGCGGCTCAAAAAAATGGGGGCGTGATCACTGAAGAGACCTATAAGCTACGCCACAATTTAGTTGATGCAAAAACCGGGGTCGCAACCACCTTAGAAGGCGACGCGCTTAGTGCGGCTCAAAAACATGGGGGCGTAATCACTCAACTGGCCTATAAGCGGCGCCAAAATTTAGTTGATGCAAAAACGGGAGTTGCAACCACCTTAGAAGGCGACGCGCTTAGTGCTGCTCAAAAAAATGGGGGTGTGATCACTCAACGGGCCTATAAGC